>DATHJQ010000062.1:0-7334 GCA_035286505.1 Solirubrobacteraceae bacterium
ACTGATCGCCGAGCGCCTGCTGGAAGCGATGAGCGAGCCGTTCACGCTCACGCACGCGGCCGCTCGCTTGAAGGTGACGGCCAGCATCGGCGTGGCAGCCGGTGCACGCACGTGCGCAGATGAGCTCCTACGCGACGCAGACATCGCCATGTATCGCGCGAAGTGCAACGGCAAGAACCGCTACGTCGCATTCGAGTCGGAGATGCAGGGCGCGATCAAGAGCCGCCTGGAACTGGAGATGGACCTGCGCGAGGGGCTGCAGAACAACGAGTTCTTCCTCGCCTATCAGCCGATCTTCAGCCTCAACGACATGAGTCCGAGCTCTGTCGAGGCGCTGATCCGCTGGGAGCACCCGGCGCGTGGCGTAGTGCAGCCGGAAGAGTTCATCCCGCTGCTCGAGGAGACGGGGCTGATCACGGAGATCGGCGGCTGGGTGCTGCGCGAGGCCTGCGCCCAGGGCGCACGCTGGCGCAAGGCCGGATCCGCCATCGAGATGGCTGTCAACGTATCCGCCCGCCAGCTCGACAGCGATGAGTTCGTGATGGAAGTGCGGGAGGCGCTGCAGCAGAGCGGCCTCGAGCCGCACGCACTGACGATCGAGATCACCGAGACGACCCTGATGCGCGACGCCGAGCAGACGATCCGCCGCCTCAGCGCGATCAAGGCGCTCGGCGTACGCATAGCTATCGACGACTTCGGCACCGGCTACTCCTCGCTGACGCACGTGCAGAGGTTCCCCGTCGACTCGCTGAAGATCGACCGGTCGTTCATCGCCGGGCTGAAGGACAACAAGGAGGGAGAGGCGTTGATCCACACGCTCGTGCAGCTCGGCAAGGCGCTGTCGATCGAAACCGTCGCCGAGGGCATCGAGATGCCGCAGGAGCTCTCGCTGCTGCAGGGCGAGCGCTGCGACAGCGGTCAGGGCTTCCTGTTCGCCAAGCCGCTCGATCTGGCGGCCACGGAGGCCTTCCTGATGAGCTGGGCCGGCGACGTCGCGCCAAGCTCGCCAGGCGCGCGCGAAGGCCTGTCGCCTACGGCGTGACCGCGACGATCGTCGGCGTCAATCGGCGTCGCCGTGGTTGCTCAGCAGCCGCCGGCCATAGCCGGCAGGATCACCAGCGTGTCGCCCTCGCCGACGGATGTGTCAAGCCCGTCGAGCACGCGCACGTCCTCGTCGTTGAGGTAGACGTTGACGTAGCGGTTCAGCTCGCCGTCGTCGGAGAACAGCTGGCTCTGCGTCGCCGGATGGTTGGCGGCGAGATCCTTGAGCACCTGACCGACGCTGTCGCCGGAGGCGCTGACCTGCTTCTCGCCGCCCACCGAAGCGCGCAGCACCGGTGGGATCTTGATCGTGGCCATCGGGGCGCGAGCCTACCGGCTAGCCCGCTGCGGCGCAGAAAGCCTCGTAGTCGGGGAACACGCCGAGCTCCTCGTCGGCGATGTCCTCGGGCTCGCGCGAGCAGATCGGGCACTGCGGGTCGCGGTGGACCTTCACCTCGGTCAGCGTCGCGCCGAGCGCGTCGTAGAGCAGCAGGCGCCCGATGGCGGGCTCGCCGATGCCGACGATCAGCTTGACCACCTCGGTGGCCTGCAGCAGGCCCATCGTCCCCGGCAGCACGCCGAGCACGCCGTTGGCGCCGCACGAAGGCGCCAGCTCAGCCGGCGGCGGCTCGCGGAACAGGCAGCGGTAGCACGGGCCCTCGTAGGGCTTGAAGACCGACAGCTGACCGTCGAAGCCGAGGATCGAGGCCGACACGACGGGGATCTTCAGGCGCACCGTCGCGTCGTTGAGCAGGTAGCGCGTGGGGAAGTTGTCGACGCCGTCGACGATCACGTCGTAGTCCTTGATGATCTCCACGATGTTCGAGGCGTCGATGCGCACCGGATACTTGACGACCTTGACGTCCGGGTTCAGCGCGCGAATCGACTCCTCGGCCGAGTCGACCTTCGGCGTGCCCACGCGATCGGTGCTGTGAATCACCTGTCGTTGCAGGTTCGATAGGTCGACGACATCGTCGTCGACGATCCCCAGAGTGCCGACGCCGGCCGCCGCCAGATAGAGCGCGGTCGGGGAGCCCAGGCCGCCGGCGCCAAGCAGCAGCACCTTCGCATCGAGCAGCTTCAGCTGGCCCTCCATGCCGATCTCCGGCACGAGCATGTGGCGCGAGTAGCGGTCGCGCTGCTCGGCCGTCAGCGCGCGTGGCACCTGCACCTCATAGCCGCGGTCCTTCCACAGCGCGATGCCGCCGGTCATCGAGCGCACGTGCTCGTAGCCGAGCTCCTCCTCGAGCGTGCGCGCGCCGTAGGCGGAGCGGTTGCCTGAGGCGCAGTAGAGGATCACCTGGGTGGCTCGATCGGGCACGACGCCCTCGATGCGCGACTCCAAATAGCTGCGCGGCACGTGCTTGGCCCCGGGCAGGTGCCCGACGGCGTACTCGTCGGCCTCGCGCACGTCCACCACCGTGACGCCCTCGTCGATCAGCTCGGCGACCTCAGCTGGGTCCACCTCCTCGATCTGGCTCTTGACTTGGCGGAGAAGCTCAACTCCAGACGGGCTCATCTCGAAACTCCTAAACCACGGTCGGGATTTATCGACTTCACAAAGTATAGCGCCGGCGGCTCGCCTCCTGGACCCGCGCGCGCCGGTCCTTCCCTACCCTGATCGGCCATGCTTCCACGCCCGCAGCTCGCCGGCCTGAACCGCGCCGGCGCGGCGCTCGCGACGATCGCGCTCGCGGCGTCGCTCTGCGGGTGCGGCTCGTCCTCGTCGTCGCCGTCCAGCACTCCCGCGGAGCCGCTCGGCGCCTCGGGGTTCGATGGTGCGGCGCTGCCCGCCGGCGTCCTGGCGCGGCCGTTCACGCTCGCCGACCAGAGCGGTCGGTCGGTGTCGCTCGCCGGCTATCGCGGCCAGGTCGCCGTGGTCGCATTCGTCTACTCCACCTGCGGCGCGCCGTGCGTGGTGATCGCCCAGCAGATTCGCGGCGCCCTCGACGAACTGGGCCGACCCGTCGCAGTGCTGCTCGTCAGCGCCGATCCAGCGGCCGACACTCCTGTGCACGTCAGGCGCTTTCTGTCGCGCGTATCGCTCAGCGGCCGCGTGCGTTATCTCAGCGGCGCACCGGCGCGGCTGCGCCCCGTTTGGCGCGCATTTCACGTGACGCCCGCGAGCGCAGACCGCGCCGCCTTTCACCGCACCGCATCGGTCTTCCTGATCGACCGCGCCGGGCACGAGCGGGTGGTCTTCCAGCTCGAACAGCTCACGCCCGAAGCGCTCGCGCACGACATCCGCAAGCTGCTCGCATGAGCGATGCCAGCTCGCTGCGACGCGCCCTGAAGCGTCGTTGCGCCAGCGGCGCACGCCCTGACGCGGCGGCATGCGGCTGATACCCTAGCGCGCAGGTAGGTATTCGACAGATGATGTTCTCAACCAAGGCCGAGTACGGCGTTCGCGTGATGGTCGAGCTGGCTCGGCGAGCCGGCGAGGAACCGATCCCGCTCGCGGAGATCGCCGAGCGCGGCGGCCTTCCGCTGGCCTATCTGGAGCATCTCGTCGCGCGGCTGCGCAAGGCCGGCCTGGTCGACTCGCGCCGCGGCTCGCGTGGTGGCTATCTGCTGGCGCGATCGCCGACGGAGATCACGATGGCCGAGGTCGTCGAGGCTCTGGAGGGGTCGATCGCGCCGATCGAGTGCATCACCGAGGGCTCAGACGGCTCGATCGTCTGCTCGCGCGAGACCCAACCGGGGCACGTCTGCCCCACGAAGCTGCTGTGGACGCGCGTGCGCTTCTCGATCGTGCGCACGCTGCAGGAGATGACGCTCGCCGACCTCGTCCTCGGCCCGGCGCTGCCCGCCGGCCCGGCGCTTTCGACCGGCTCGGTGCTGCCGGCGCTGAACACCGATCCCCCGCCCCTCACGACTGGAGCTTGAACTACAGATCATGGCCGACCTAGAGATCAGAGACCTGCACGTGCGCATCGAGGACCGCGAGATCCTCAGGGGCGTCGACCTGGACATCTCGCGCGGCGAGATCCACGCCCTGATGGGACCCAACGGATCGGGCAAGTCGACGCTCGCGAGCACGCTCATGGGCCATCCCTCGTACGAGATCACCGAGGGTTCGATCGCCTTCAAGGGCGAGGACATCACCGAGGCCGAGCCGCACGAGCGCGCGCAGGCCGGGCTGTTCCTGGCCTTTCAGTACCCGGTCTCGATCCCGGGCGTGTCGGTGGCCAACTTCCTTCGCATGGCGATCAACGCCAAGCGCGCCGAGCCGATCCAGGTCAAGGAGTTCCGCAAACACCTGCAACACGCGATCGAGCTGCTCGACGTCGACAAAGCGTTCACCTCGCGCCATCTCAACGACGGCTTCTCCGGCGGCGAGAAGAAGCGCGCGGAGATCCTGCAGATGGCGATGCTGCAGCCCGACATCGCGATCCTCGACGAGACCGACTCCGGCCTGGACATCGACGCGCTGCGCACGGTCGCCGAGGGCGTCCAGCGCCTGCACGACGAGCAAGGGCTGGGGGCGCTCATCATCACGCACTACCAGCGCATCCTGCACTACGTAAAGCCCGAGTTCGTGCACATCCTGATGGACGGCCGCATCGTGCTCGAGGGCGGCGTCGAGCTGGTGGAGCGCTTGGAGCGCGAGGGCTATGACCAGATCCGCCAAGAGGTTGGCGCAAGCGCAGCCGACGCCGTCGCGGCCGGTGACGGCGGTGTCTGAGCCGAGCGGCGCCAGCACCCCCGCAGCCACCAACGGCGCCGCGCCGGCACACCCTGACGGGCACACCCAGGCGGGCGCAGGCAGGCAGGCCAAGCCGGGGCGCCACCGCGAGGCAACGCTCTATCACGCGCTCGCGGGCGCCGGAGCGGGCGCCGGTCGCCCGCTGGCGCAGCTGCGCCAGGCCGCCCTGGCCGCCTACGAGGCCGCCGAGCTGCCGGTCTGGCGGCGCTCGGGCTTCTGGACGACGAGCCTGCAGAACCTGGATCTGGACGCGCTCTGCACGCAGCCCTCGCCGGCGGGCGAGGGCGTGCCGGAGGTCGTCACGCGCACGCTGCCCGACCGTCCGCGCGCCGGGCGCATCGTGCAGAGCGCCGGCTCGGTCGTCGCCGTCGAGCTCGAATCCGAGCTGGCCGCCAAGGGCGTCGTCCTGTGCTCGCTGGAGGACGCCTTTCGCGATCACGCCGACTTGGTCGCACCCTGGTATTCGCGGCGCCTGACGCTCGACCGCAACAAGCTCGAGGCCGCCAACGCGGCGTTCTGGACCGGCGGCGCCTTCCTGCACGTGCCCGAGGGCCTGGTGGTCGAGGACCCGTTCGAGATCGTCTACGCGATCGACCGACCGGGCGTCGCGCAGTACGGGCGCACGCTCGTGCTCGGCGCCCCGACGAGCGACTTTCGCGTGCACGAGTACGACCTCGCGGAGGACTTCGAGGGTCAGGCGCTGCACGCGGGCGCCTTCGAGCTGTATCTCCAGGACGGTGCTCGCTGCCGCCTGGCGCAGGTGCAGGATTGGGGCGCCGGCGAAGTGTTCGACGTGTCCACGCGCTTCGTCGGCGTGGGGCGCGACGCGCACTGCCACTGGCTGCCTTCGCTGCTGGGCGGGCAACTCGTGCGCCAGCATCTCGAGCTGGCCGTCTCAGAGCCCGGCGGCGACATGGCCTTCCGCGGGCTGTTCTTCACCGAGGAGCACGAGCACCTGGACGTGTTCGCGGTCGACCTGCACGAGACGGGCCCGTCGGGAGGCGACGTGCACTGGCGCGGCGCCGCCACGGGCGAGAGCCGCGCGAGCTTCGAGGGCCTGATCCAGATCGACCCGGGCGCCCAGCAGACGCACACCTACCTGCAGATTCACTCGATGATGCTGTCGCCCAAAGCGCGCGTCGACGCGATCCCATCGGTGCTGGTCTCCTCCGACGACGTCTCGGCGTCTCACGGGGGAACGGTGGGCGAGCTCGACGAGGCGGCGATCTTCTACATGCAGTCGCGCGGCCTGGATCGCCCGGCCGCGGTGCGCGTGATCGTCGAGGGATTCTTCGAGCCGCTGATCTCAGAGCTCGAGGACGAGCCGCTGGAAGAGCTCGTGCGAGCGAAGGTCGCCGGCAAGCTGGCGGCCGCGCGCGAGGACATCGAGGCGTATGCCACAAGTCGTTGAGGGGTCGCTGGCCGTAAAGGCCGACTTTCCGATCTTCGCGCGGCAGATCGGCGGGCGCCGGCTGGTCTACCTCGATTCCGGCGCGACCTCACAGAAGCCGCAGAGCGTGATCGACGCGCAGGCCGAGCACCTGCGCAGCCACAACGCGAACGTGCACCGCGGCGTCTACGCGCTCGCGCAGGAGGCGGACGCCGCCTATGACCAGGCGCGCAGGAAGGTCGCGTCGTTCGTGGGCGGGCAGCCGCAGACGACGATCTTCACCAAGAACGTCACGGAGGCGATCAACCTCGTCGCCTACTCATGGGGGCGAGCGAACGTCGGCGCGGGCGACGCCGTGCTGATCACCCAGATGGAGCACCACGCCAACCTCGTTCCCTGGCAGATGCTCTGCCGCGAGCGCTCGGCCGAGCTGCGCTACCTCGAGGTCGACGAGCGCGGCGAGCTCTCGCTGGAGGCGCTCGATCGCGAGCTCGCCCGCGGCGACGTCAAGCTCGTCGCCTTCGCGCACGTGTCCAACGTGCTCGGCACGATCAACCCGGTCGCCGAGATGACCGCGCGCATTCGAGCCGCCGGAGCGCTGTCGCTCGTCGACGGCGCGCAGGCCGTGCCGCAGATGTCCGTCGACCTGCAGGCGCTCGGCGCCGACTTCTACGGCTGGACGGGGCACAAGGCCCTGGGGCCCACCGGCGTCGGCGTGTTGCATGGGCGCGAGGAGCTACTCGAGCAGATGGAGCCGTTCTTGACCGGCGGCGACATGATCGCCTCGGTCGACTTCCAGTCGGTGAGCTGGAACGAGCTGCCGTACAAGTTCGAGGCCGGCACGCCGCCGATCGCCGAGGCGGTCGGGCTCGGCGCGGCTGTCGACTATCTCACCGCGCTGGGGATGGAACGAGTACGCGCGCACGAGCGATCGCTGACCACATACATGCTGGCGCGGCTCGCCGAGGTTCCCGGGTTGCGCGTCGTCGGACCGCCCGAGCCCGACCGCCGCGGCGGCCTCGCCTCGTTCACGATCGAGGGCATCCACCCCCACGACGTCGCCGAGCTGGCCGACCGCGGCGGCGTGTGCATCCGCGCCGGCCACCACTGCGCACAGCCGCTGATGCGCTGCCTGGGAGTGAGCGCGACCGCGCGCGCGTCGGTCGGCGTGTACAACGAGCCTTGGGACATCGACGC
>DATHJQ010000063.1:0-8918 GCA_035286505.1 Solirubrobacteraceae bacterium
CGCGCAGTGCGTCGGCGAGATGCTCGAGCTCGCCGGCGCCGCCGGAGGCGATCACGGGCACGCTTACCGCGTTGCTGACGGCGCGAATCAGCGGCAGGTCGTAGCCGTCGTTCGTGCCGTCGCGGTCCATGCTCGTCAGCAGGATCTCGCCGGCGCCGCGCTCGACTCCCTCGCGCGCCCACTCGACGACGTCGCGGCCCGTCGGCGTGCGCCCACCGGCCAGGTAGGCCTCCCACCTAGACGGGTCGTCCAGGCCACCTCCCTCGAACGCGTCCGCTTTGGCGTCGATCGCCAGCACGACGCACTGCGAGCCGAACACCTCCGCCAGCTCGTCGATCAGCTGCGGGCGCTGCAGCGCGGCCGAGTTCACCGACACCTTGTCCGCGCCCGAGTCCAGCACCGCCTGCGCGTCCTCGATCGAGCGGATGCCGCCGCCGATCGTGAACGGCACGAACACGTCGTCGGCCGTCGCGCGCGCCAGCTTGGCGATCGTGTCGCGCTTTTCGTGCGTCGCAGTGATATCCAGGAACACCAGCTCGTCGGCGCCCTCGCGGTCGTAGAAAGCGGCCAGCTCCACCGGGTCTCCGGCGTCGCGGATGTCGAGAAATTCAACACCCTTGACGACCCGGCCGGCGTCCACGTCCAGGCAGGGGATCACGCGCTTGTAATGCACGTGGTCACGGTAGCGGTCGGCGGCGCTGCGATCGACGCCGCGGTCGGCGGTTGCCGCGGTCGGCGGTGCTGCGGCCGACGCTGCGATCAGCCGGCGAGCGCCTGCAGCGCCTCGGCGACGGTGAAGCGCCGCTCGTACAGAGCCTTACCCACAATCACGCCGTCGAGCGCAAGTGCCGAGAGCAGGCGCAGGTGCTCGAGCGTGCCGACCCCTCCAGAGAGGATCAGGTTCCCATCGCCGGCTGCCGCAGCGGCAGCCGCAGCGTCCTCGTGGTCGGGACCGTCCAGCATTCCGTCGTGGTCGATATTCGTGTAGACGAAGTGGCGTACGCCTTCCTCGCGCAGGCGACCAATCGCCTCGCTGACCGGCACGTCGGTAGTCGACAGCCAGCCGTGGGTCGCGACCAGCCCGCTGCGCGCGTCGACCGACACGACGACACGGTCGGCCCCGTGCTCGGCGAGAGCGTGCACCAACACCTCGGGGGCGGTGAACACTGCTGTGCCGATGATGATGCGCCATGCGCCGGCCGCAAGTGCTGCGTCGACCGCCTCGCACGTGCGCAAGCCTCCGCCGTACTGGACCGGCAGACCCAGCTCACCGGCGATCATCCCCATGCGCAAGACGTTCTCCGGCGTGCCGGTTCTCGCACCGTCGAGATCGACCACGTGCAGGTAGCTCGCTCCTTCGCGCTTGAACGCCTGCGCGGCGGACGCCGGGTCCTCGTCGTAGACCTTCTTCGCGTCGAAGTCGCCCTTGACCAGGCGCACGGCGTTGCCGCCGAGGATGTCGATCGCCGGGTAGAGGTTCACCGGGCCGCGTCTGCGCTGGCCGCGCCGGCGTGGCTGGGCGCCAGCTCGTCCAGGCAGATGCGCGCGAAGTTGGCCAGCAGTCGCAGGCCGGCGGCGGAGGACTTCTCGGCGTGGAACTGCACGCCGTAGAACGAGCCCTTCTCGACGGCCGTCACAAACGACGCGCCGTACGTCGCCGTGGCGAGCACGTCCTGCTCGCGCGCCGGTTCGGCCGCGAACGAGTGCACGTGGTAGAAGGCGCACTGCAGCGGCAGGTCGGCGACGAGTCGCGACTGCGGTTTGTCGAAGCGCACCTCGTTCCAGCCGATGTGCGGCAGCTTCAGCGAGCCGGCCTGCAGGCCGTGCACCTCGCCGGCGACGATGCCCAGGCCCTCCGCGCCGCCGAGCTCTGAGGAGCAGTCGAACGCGAGCTGCAAGCCCAGGCAGATGCCGAGCACGGGCGTTCCCGCGGCGACGCGCTCGCGCAGCAGCTCGTCCAGGCCGAGCTCGCGCAGGCGCTCCATCGCGCGCGGGAACGCGCCCACGCCCGGCACGACCAGGCCGTCGACTCCGCGCAGGTGGTCCAGGTCCGAGTTGACGCTCGCACGCGCGCCCACGTGCTCCAGCGCCTTCTCGACCGAGCGGCGGTTGCCCATGCCGTAGTCCCCAACCGCGATCTCGATCGGCTCCTCGACCAATGGGCTCATGCGGTCAGCGTTCCCTTCGTGCTCGGCACGCCGCTCTCGCCCGGGTCGATCGCTGCGGCCTGGCGCAGCGCGCGCGCGAACGCCTTGAACGCGGCCTCGATCATGTGGTGGGCGTTGCTCCCGGCCTCCACGCGCAGGTGCAGCGTCAGCTTGGCCGCGTTGGCCAGCGCGCGAAAGAACTCCTCGGTCAGCTCGTGCTCGAAGCCGCCCGTCGAGCCCGGCGGCAGGTCGGCCTCGAAGTCCGTGAACGGCCGTCCGGATATGTCGATCGCACAGCTCGCGCGCGCCTCGTCCATCGGCACGGTCGCCGCGCCGTAGCGCACGATGCCGCTGCGGTCACCGAGCGCGCCGTCGAGCGCCTGGCCGAGCACGATCGCCGTGTCCTCGGCCGTGTGGTGCGCGCCCGTCTGCAGGTCGCCCGAGACCTTTACTTTCAGGTCCAGGCGCCCGTGGCGCGCGAGCAGGTCGAGCATGTGATCGAGGAAGCCCACGCCCGTCTCGCGCGTGCCCGCGCCGGAGCCTTCCAGCATCAATGACAGGCGCACGTCGGTCTCGCCCGTGCGGCGCTCGATCGTGGCGGTTCTCTGTGACTGCTTCGCGGCCATCGGCTAATTGTCGCCCATGCGCGCCTCCATCGAGCGCGCGTGCCACTCAAAGCCCTCCGCGCGTGCGATCGGCGCGCCGGCGCCGGCGAGCTTTCCCGCCGCCGCGGCGTCGATTCGCACCTCGGCCATGCGCCTGCGGAAGTGCCGCGGCGACAGCGTCGAGGCGAAGCGCGCGGCGCCGCCCGTCGGCAGGATGTGGTTGGAGCCGGCCACATAGTCGCCGAAGGCCGTCGCGCTGGCCGCGCCGACGAACAGGCAGCCGGCCGACTGCACGCGCGGCGCCAGCGCCTCGGCGTCGGCGCCGATCAGCTGCAGGTGCTCTGGCGCAAACGCGTTGGCCAGCTCGATCGCGCCCCGCGCGTCGAACGCGTCGACGAGCGCGAACGTCGCGCCGCCGGCCGGCCGCTCGGCGTCGAGGCGCTGGATCGTCGCGGCGAGCGCATCGCCGACCCCAGGACCTGGCGACACGGCGACGACCAGGCTGCCCTCGCCGTGCTCGCCCTGCGCCAGCATGTCCAGCGCCGCGAGGCGAACCTCGCGCTCGCCGACCTCCGCACCGAGCACCACGAGCAGGTCGCTCGGCCCGGCGAAGCCGTCGATGCCGACCGTCGCCGAGAGCTGGCGCTTGGCCTCCTGCACATACAGGTTGCCGGGCCCGACGACCACGTCCACGCGCGCGACCGTCTCCGTTCCATAGGCGAGCGCCGCGATGCCCTGCGCGCCGCCCATGCGGTAGACGCGCTGCACACCGCACAGCCGGCACGCGCCGAGGATCGTCGCGTCGATCTCACCGTCGGCGCCGGGCGGCGCGCAGACGGCGACGTCGAGCACGCCGGCCGCGCGCGCGGTGACCACGCCCATCGCCACCGTGCTCGGGTACGGCGCGCGGCCGCCGGGAACGTAGACGGCCGCCGAGGCGACGGGAATCTCGCGCAGGGCGATCTGCTGGCCCTGCGCCAGCGCGACCGTGCGACCCTCGCCGATCGCCGCGTCGGCCACCTGCGCGACGTTGGCGATCGTCACCTGCAGCCCGGCCACGACGTCCAGCGAAAGCTCTTTGATTGCCTCGTCCAGCTCCTGCGGCTCGACGACCAGCGGCTTTGGCTCCGCGCCCGTTGCGTCGAAACGGCGCGTGTAGTCGAGCACCGCGGCGTCGCCGTGGGCGCGCACGCGCTGCACGATCTCGCGCACGTCGCGCTCGACCGAGCCGGCATCCGCGACCAGCGCGCGCAGGTGGGTCGCCACGCCGCCGGGGCCGCCGAGCCCTTCGAGCTCTGCGATCGCGATGCGCTGAAGGCGCATCTCAGGACGCGCTCGCGGCGACGAGGCCGCGCAGCTGCTCCAGCAGGGCGTCGACCTGGGCCGCCTTGAGCTTGTGCGCGACCGGGTTTGCGATCAAGCGCGCTGTGCACACGACGATCTCCTCGCGCACGACGAGGTTGTTCTCGCGCAGCGTGGTGCCGGTGGCGGTGAGATCGACGATCGCATCGACCATGCCGGTCAGCGGCGCGAGCTCGACCGAGCCTTTGACCTCGACGATCTCGCCCTGGCGGCCGGTCTGCTCCAGGTGGCGCGCGGCGATCCGCGGGTACTTGGTCGCAACGCGCATGACCCCGAGGCGCCGCAGGCGCTCGACGGCCGGGTCGGCCCCGGCCTTGCTGGCCATGACCATCGTGCAGCGCCCGAAGCCCAGGTCCAGCAGCTCGTAGACGTCGCGCCCGCCCTCGCCCGGGCGTTGGGCGGCCTGCTCCAGCAGCACGTCCTTGCCGGTCACGCCCAGGTCGGCCGCGCCGGCCTCGACGTAGGTGGGCACGTCCGAGGGCCGCATCGTGATCACGCCGATGTCCTCGAACAGCAGCTTGCGGTCGTTGGCGCGCAGCTCCTCGGTGTCCAGCCCGAGCGCCGCCAGCAGGTCGACCGTGCCGTCGAACAGCGCGCCGCGAGGCACGGCGATCGTCAGCCCGTGCGTCGCGCTCACCGGACTGCTCCGGGGGCGCCGTCGGCCGATCCCGCGAGCGCAAGCCCCGTGCCGCGTTCCTCTCCGGCCAGCGCCTGGTGCAGCTGGTCGACGTCCAGCGCGAAGCCGACGGCCGGCAGCGAGCGCCCGAAACGGCCCAGCAGCTCGTCGTAGCGTCCGCCGCCGCCGATCGGCGCGCCGAGCGCCGGGTCGTAGACCTCGAACACGGCGCCCGTGTAGTAGCCGATGTTGCGCACCAGCCCGAAGTCGAAGATCACGCGCGAGGCCACATCCGCGTCGAGCAGCTCGTACACGCGGCGCATGCCCGTGACCGCCTCGACCGCCGGGGCGGGCGCGTCGGCCAGCAGCTCGGCGCCTCCGCGGCGCTGCGGCACGTCGAGCAGCAGCTCGCCCGCCTCGCCGTCCAGGCCCGCGTCGTGCAGCAGCCGGTCGAGCTCGACGAAGTCGCGCCGCGCGAGCGCCTGCAGCAGCCCGTGGCGCACCGGCTCGCGCACCTGCAGGCTGCCCATCAGCGCGGGGAACAGCGAGGCGTCGCCCATGCCCACGCGGTAGTCCTTCAGCCCGACGGCGTCCAACGAGCGGCAGAGCACCGTCAGCGCCTCGGCGGTGCCCTCGGGCGCCGCCGAGCCGATCAGCTCGATTCCCGCCTGCAGCAGCTCGCGCAGCTGCCCGCGCTGGGGACGCACGCCGCGATAGCAGTGCGCGAAGTAGCAGAAGCGCAGCGGCGGCTCGCTGGACGCGTAGCGCGTGGCGACCACGCGCGCGATCGGCGCGGTCATGTCCGAGCGCAGCGCAAGCACCGCTCCGGACTCGTCGAACACGCGATAGGCAGGCTGCGCTTCGGCCATGTCCGCGCGCGCGAGCACCGACTCGTACTCCAGCGCGGGCGTGTAGATCTCGCCGTAGCCGTGACGGTCGAAGGCGGTGCGCAGCGTGTCGGTGATCGCGCGCACCTCGCCCGTCTCCTGGGGAAGGACGTCGCGCGTGCCGCTGGGGATCGGGTGGATCATTGCCGTCCCGAGATTACGCGGTTGGTTGGGACGCTACGCGGGAACGGGCTCTGTGGCGACGCGCTCGATGCGCGCGCCGAGCTCGCGCAGACGCTCGTCGATGCGCTCGTAGCCGCGGTCGATCTGGCGGATGTTGCCGATCTCCGAGCGCCCGTCGGCGCACAGCGCGGCCAGCAGCATGGCCATGCCGGCGCGGATGTCCGGTGACTCCACGCGCTCGCCGCGCAGGCGCCGCGGCCCCGTGACGATCGCTCGATGTGGATCGCACATGACGATATCCGCTCCCATCAAGATCAACTTATCCGTAAAGATCAGCCTGTTCTCGAACATCCACTCGTGCACCAGGATCGAGCCCTCGGCCTGCGTCGCCAGGGCGACGGCTATCGACGTCAGGTCGGCGGGAAAAGCCGGCCACGGCCCGTCCTGGATCTTGCTCTTGAAGTCACCCACGTCCGACTGCGCGACGAGCTTCTGCCCGCCCGGCACGATCACGTCGTTGCCGTCGAGCTCGGAACGCAGGCCGAGCCGTTCGAACACCAGGCGGATCATGCGCAGGTCGCCCGGCACGGTGTCCTTGATGCGCAGTTCGCCGCCGGTCACGCCCGCGAGCGCCATGAAGCTGCCGATCTCGATGTGGTCGGGCGCGACGTCGTGTTCGCAGCCGCGCAGGCGCTCGGCGCCGTTGACGGTGATCAGGTTCGAGCCGATGCCCTGGATGTCGGCGCCCATCTTCACCAGCATGCGCGCGAGGTCCTGCACGTGCGGCTCTGAGGCGGCGTTTCCGATGACGGTCGTGCCGGGCGTGAGCGCGGCGGCCAGCAGGACGTTCTCGGTGGCCATCACCGACGGCTCGTCCATGAACACGTCGGTCGAGCGCAGTCCGCGCGGTGCGTCGAGCAAGATGCCGCCGTTGCACTCGACGTTCGCGCCCATCGCGCGGAAGGCGTCGAGGTGAGGATCCAAGCGTCGGCGGCCAATCACGTCGCCGCCCGGCGGCGCCATGACGGCGCGGCCGAAGCGCGCCAGCAGCGGCCCTGCCAGCAGGAAAGAGGCGCGAATCAGCTTGGCGAGCTCCCGCTCGACCTCGATCTCGCGGGCCGAGGCGGCGCACAGCACGACCTCGTTGGCGCCGCGCCAGCTCACGGCCACGCCGAGCGCACGCAGGACGCTCAGCATCGCCTCGACGTCGCGGATGCGCGGCACGTTGCGCACGATCACCTCATCCTCGGTGAGGATGGAGGACGCGAGGATCGGCAGGGCCCCGTTCTTGTTGCCGGCCGCGACCATCGTGCCGGACAGCGGGACGCCACCTTCGATGACGAACTTCTCCATGAGCTTGACGCGCCGCCGTCCGCGCCGGGCCGGAGCTTCGGGATCGCGCTTGGCAAGCGTAACAGCCATCTACACGGTCAAGTTCGCGCCGCACGCGAACTACCCTCCCCGAGCGATCGCCCGCCCCACGCCGAGGTGATCGGCGGCCGTCGGAGCGACGCGCCGAAGGCCCCGCAGGTGGGCCGATCTGCAATCTCGCTTGCAGGCTAATCGACGCGTATCTGGCTCTGCAATGCGGGTTTGCGACAGTGCACGCTATGCGTACACACGTTCGCATCGGGTCCGTCCGCGGCGGCGCCTACCTTCTACGAACAGATGTTCGCAAGCGCAAAAACTTCCACGCTCGCGCAGCGCACGCTCGGCGCCCTGCGTCTCACCCGCTCGTTCCTATTGCTCGAGGACGACCACGACGTCGACTGGGAGGTCGACCGGGACGAGGAACTGACGCAGACCCACCCGCACCGGATGGCGCTGCGCGGGCCAGGGAGGCGCTCACGTCGCGCGGCGCCTCGTCGCCGTCCGGGCGAGGGCGCTCCTGCGCAGAGCGTCTGCATCTCTCCGGTCAACACGACGCCCGGCGAAGCGCCCGCTTCGCGTGAGCGTCCGCCCTGCGCGCAAACCGGCAAGCGGCGCGCGCACCACTGAGCGGCTGCGCGCAGCGCCGCGCCTTGACACCTATGCTTGTAGGTCGGCGATGAAGCAGCGAGTGACCGTGATAACCCTCGGCGTCAGCGACCTGAAGCGGGCGCGCGCCTTCTATGAAGCGCTCGGCTGGCGCAGCAGGGCCGGCGCGGACGACGACGTGGTCTTCTTTCAGATCGGCGGCGGCGTTCTGTCGCTGTGGGATCGGGCTCGCCTGGCCCACGACAGCGGTGTAGAGCCGGGCAGCGGCTACGGCGGCATCACACTCGCCCATAACGTGGGCTCGCCCCCGGAGGTCGATGAGATCGTCGCGCAGGCGCAGCAGGCCGGCGCCACGATCGGCCGACCGCCCGGGCAGACCTTTTGGGGCGGCTACTCGGGCGTGTTCATCGATCTCGACGGCTACCCGTGGGAGGTTGCGCACAACCCGCACTGGGCGCTGGACGACGACGGCAACGTCACGCTGCCCGCCTGAGGCGGACGGCGCGCCTCACCCAACGCTGTCGGCCCGCGCATCGCCTCGCCAGCGCAGCTGCGAGCGGCAACAACAACGACCAAGGGCCGCCTCAGGGGCGGCCCTTGTCAAGTAAACCGGCGGCGTCCTACTCTCCCAGGCCCTTGCGGGCCAAGTACCATCGGCGCTGAGGGGCTTAACTGCTCTGTTCGGAATGGGAAGAGGTGTTTCCCCCTCGCCAAAGCCACCGGAAAAGGCGAGAGACCAGCCTTCACGGTCCTTCAAAACTGCACAGCGCCACGCAAACGAGCATCACAAAAAATCCGTCAAGCCCTCGACCCATTAGTACCGGTCTCCTGCGGACGTTACCGTCCTTCCAGATCCGGCCTATCAACCTGGTGGTCTACCAGGGGTCTTACTCCCTCTAGGGGATGGGAGAACTCATCTTGAGGCCGGCTTCCCGCTTAGATGCTTTCAGCGGTTATCCGATCCACACGTAGCTAGCCTGCAATGCCCTTGGCAGGACAACAGATACACCAGAGGTGCGTTCATCCCGGTCCTCTCGTACTAGGGACAAATCCTCTCAATTCTCCAACGCCCACGGCAGATAGGGACCGAACTGTCTCACGACGTTCTGAACCCAGCTCGCGTACCGCTTTAATGGGCGAACAGCCCAACCCTTGGGAGCAACTCCACCCCCAGGATGCGACGAGCCGACATCGAGGTGCC
>DATHJQ010000064.1:0-4590 GCA_035286505.1 Solirubrobacteraceae bacterium
GTCGTCTCGGTGCTCTCGGGCAACCGCAACTTCGAGGGGCGCATCAACCAGGACGTGAAGATGAACTACCTCGCCTCGCCGCCGCTGTGCGTAGCCTACGCGCTCGTCGGCACGATGGACATCGACCTGCTGCACGATCCGCTCGGCCAGGACGAGCACGGCGAGGACGTCTACCTGCGCGACGTCTGGCCGTCGGAGCAGGAGATCGCCAAGACCGTCGGCGAGGCCGTGCAGGCCGACATGTTCCGCAAGAGCTACGGCGAGGTGTTCGCCGGCGACGAGCGTTGGAACGGTCTCGACGTGCCCGAGGGCGAGCGCTTCCAGTGGGACGAGCAATCGACCTACGTGCGCTTGCCGCCCTACTTCGAGGATATGCCCGTCGATCCGCCGGAGGTCTGCGAGCTGAGCGGCGCCCGCGTGCTCGCTCTGCTCGGCGACAGCGTCACGACCGATCACATCTCCCCCGCCGGCGCGATCAAGCGCGACGGCCCCGCCGGCGCCTACCTGCAGGAGCAGGGCGTGTCACCCCGCGACTTCAACTCCTACGGCTCGCGCCGCGGCAACCACGAGGTGATGATGCGTGGCACGTTCGCCAACATCCGCCTGCGCAACCAGCTCGCGCCGGGAACCGAGGGCGGGGTCACGCGGCACCTTCCCGACGCCGAGGAGATGTCGATCTACGACGCGGCGATGCGCTACGCCGAGGAAGGCGTCGCGCTCGTCGTGCTGGCGGGCAAGGAGTACGGCTCGGGCTCCTCGCGCGACTGGGCCGCCAAGGGGACCAAGCTGCTCGGCGTTCGCGCGGTCCTCGCGCAGAGCTTCGAGCGCATCCACCGCTCCAACCTCGTCGGCATGGGCGTGCTGCCGCTGCAGTTCCCCGAAGGCGAGAGCGTGCAGTCGCTCGGCCTGACCGGCGAGGAGCAGTTCGCGATCGACGGCATCGCCGCTGCGGTCGCCACGGTGCAGGCAGGCCGGGAGGGCGGACAGACGCTCAGCGTGCGTGCCGAGCGCGAGGGCGCCGAGCCGATCGCATTCGACGCGCGGCTGCGCATCGACACGCCGCGCGAGGCCGACTACTTCCGCCACGGCGGCATCCTGCAGTTCGTCCTGCGCACGCTGCTGGCCGCATGAGCCAGGCCGGTAGAGCGCCGCAGGTCCTGCTGGACCTGCTCGTCGCGCGCGGGCCGTCGGGCTATGAGAGCGCCGCCGCCGAGGTCTGGCGCGAGTCGGCCGGATCGTTCGCCGAGGTCAGCACGGACATCGTCGGCACGCCGCTGGCGCTCGTCGCGCCCAAGCACGGCTTCGAGTCATCCGCTCGGCGGCTGCTGGTGATGGGCCACATCGACGAGATCGGGCTGATCGTCACGCACATCGACGATTCGGGCTACCTGTGGTTTCGCGCGGTCGGCGGCTGGGACGCGCAGATCCTCGTCGGCCAGCGGCTGACGATCGATACGCGCGAGGGGCCGCTCGCGGGCGTCGTCGGCAAGAAGCCGATCCACCTGCTGCGCGAGGAGGAGGCCAAGAAGGTCGCCGAGATCCGCGAGATGCACATCGACATCGGCGCGCGCGACGGCGAGGACGCGCGCTCCCGCGTACGCATCGGCGACGTCGCGGTGATCGACGCGCAGCCTGTCGAGCTGCCCAATGGGCGGTTGGTCTCGCGTGCGCTGGACAACCGCCTCGGCTCCTACGTTGCGCTGCAGGCCGCGCGCATCGTCGCCGAGGCCGGCGGCGGCGAGTGGGAGGTGGCGGCCGTGGCTGTCGCGCAGGAGGAGATCACCTTCGGCGGCTCGCGCACGAGCGCCTTCTCGCTCGAGCCCGACTCGGCGATCGTCGTCGACGTCACGCACGCCACCGACGCGCCGGGCATCGAGGTCAAGGAGAGCGGCAAGCACGAGCTCGGCTCAGGGCCCGTGCTCAGCCGCGGCTCGACGCTCAACCAGCGCCTGTTCGAGCTGCTGTTCGAGGCCGCCGAGGCGGAGTCGATCCCGGTCACGCTGGAGGCCACCTCGCGCGCGACCGGCACCGACGCCGACGCCGTGCACCTCAGCCGCGGCGGCGTTCCCACGGCGCTCGTGTCGATCCCGATCCGCTACATGCACTCGCCGGTGGAGCTGGTGCAGCTAGACGACGTCGAGGCCTGCGCGCGGCTGATCGCCGCCGCCGCGCTGCGCCTGGCGCGCGACAGCGGCTTCGCGGGCTGAGCGCTCAGGCCGCGCCGAGCTCGGTGGCGGGCACGATCTCGTAGGGCTTGCCCGGCGATCCGCCGATCGCCAGCATGCGCAGGCCCTGCGGGCCCGCAAACACCTTGCGGCGCGTCTTGGCCCCGACACGCACGAGCGTCTCGCCGTCGAGCTCGACACGCTCGCCTTCGATGTCGATCCAGCCCGAGCCGCTGAGGGCGATGAAGACCTCCTCCTGCTCGGTCTCTGCGTGGTCGTGCTCGGGATAGTCGGTGTAGTCGGGCGGCAGCTGGATCACCTGCATGCCAAAGGCCGTCACTCCGAGCTCGGCGCGGGCCTTGACGAAGCCCCCGCCGAAGCCTGCCTCCATGTCCTTGATTCGCTTCGCTGTGTAGTCGCTCATCAGCCGACACTAACCGATCGGCCGTGGCAGCACGATGGCGAGCTGGCGCGACTGCACGAGCACCGCGCCGTCGCCGGCCCAGATCACGCCGTCCTCCTCGAAGAAGCCGTCGTGGACCAAGCCCGTGCGAAAGCGCGCGAAGCAGAGCTCCTCGGCATCGGGCTCGGCGACGCGCGGCATCGGCGTGCGGAAGTGGATCGTCAGGTCGATCGTCGGCGTGGTCGAGGGGTCGGTCAGGCGGATGAACGGCGGCGAGAACAGCGCGTCGCTGAAGAAGGCCAGAGACAGCGCGTCGATCGGCCGCGCCTCGGTCAGGCCGAGCCACGAGCCGATTTCCATCGGCGCGTCCGAACCCTGGAAGGGCACCACGCCGATGCGCGGCTGCACGATCAGCTGCTTGGTGAACGGCGGCGCGCCCGCGAACAGGGGGATCGCGGACCTGCGCTGCGCGTCCGGCGGCGCCACGTCGGGCAACGCCAGCTCGGCGATCTCCGGCGCGTCCCAGGCGACCGAGAAGGCCGCCAGTGCCAGCGCCACCAGTGCGCCGTCCTGCTGCATGCGCGCCGACAACGTGCTCAACGAGCGTCCCTGGCGCTCGATCGCCACGTCGATGCCCACCGGCCCCGGCTGCGGCGCGCGCGCGTAGTGGATCGTCAGCGAGCGCGGCGCGCGCGCGGCGTCGTCGACGGCCTCGGTGAGCGCGCGCAGCAGCATCGCTGCGAGGTAGCCGCCGTGCGGCCCGCGCCCGGCGCGCCACTGGGCAGAGACATTCGCAGCGAACTGCGCGCGAGCGCCGCCGCCGTCGTCTGAGCGCGACAGCAGGCTCACCGCCGTGTCGCGGTCGAACGCCGTCGTCCCGGCGCTCGGCTCCGCAGCGCCCGGGTCCGCGGCGCTCTGGCCGGCGGCGCTGGCCTCAGCCACGGACCAGGCGCTTGTAGGTGATGCGGTGGGGTCGCTCGGCGGCGGCGCCGAGGATCGCCCGGCGGTGCTCCTCGTAAGCCTCGAAGTTGCCCTCGAACCACGTCACCTGCGAGTCGCCCTCGAACGCCAGCACGTGCGTGGCGATGCGGTCGAGGAACCAGCGATCGTGGGAGATCACCATCGCGCAGCCGGGAAACGCCAGCAACGCGTTCTCCAGCGCGCGCAGTGTGTCGACGTCGAGGTCGTTGGTGGGCTCGTCCAGCAGCAGCAGGTTGCCGTTGCTGCGCAGCAGCTTGGCGAGGTGCACGCGGTTGCGCTCGCCGCCCGAGAGCTTTCCGATGCGCGCCTGCTGGTCAGAGCCCTTGAAGTTGAAGCCGGCCGTGTACTGGCGCGAGTTGACCTCGCGGTCGCCGACCTTGATGTGGTCATAGCCTTCGGAGATCTCCTCCCACACAGTCTTGGCGGGATCGAGCGCGTCGCGCGATTGGTCCACATAGGCCAGTTGCACCGTGTCGCCGAGCGTCAGCTCGCCGCTGTCGGGGGCGTCGTCGCCGGTGATCATCCTGAACAGCGTCGTCTTGCCGGCGCCGTTGGCGCCGATCACGCCGACGATGCCCGCGCGCGGCAGGTCGAAGGACAGCGACTCGATCAGCAGGCGGTCGCCGAAGCCCTTGGACAGGTCGCTCGCCGTCAGCACCTTGTCGCCCAGGCGCGGACCGGGCGGGATGTGGATCTGCACCTCGTCGAGCTTGACGTTGCGCTCTTCGGAGACGAGCTCCTCGTAGCGGGCCAGGCGCGCCTTTGACTTGGTGCGTTTGCCCTTGGGGTTGGTGCGCACCCATTCCAGCTCCGCGGCGATCGTGCGCTCGCGGCCCTTGTCCGCTCGGGCTTCCTGGGCCATGCGCGCCTGCTTCTGCTCCAGCCAGCTGGAGTAGTTGCCCTCGTAGGGGATGCCCTTGCCGCGGTCCAGCTCGAGGATCCAGCCGGCGACGTTGTCGAGGAAGTACCGGTCGTGGGTGACGGCGACGATCGTGCCCTTGTAGTCAGCGAGGAAGCGCTCGAGCCAGGCGACCGACTCGG
>DATHJQ010000065.1:0-2936 GCA_035286505.1 Solirubrobacteraceae bacterium
CGGCTATCGCTACCACGGCCACGTCCGCGCATTCGCCGAGGCGATCCGCGAGAGCGGCATAACCGTCTGAGCGTCCCGGCAGCCCCCGACCGCTACCCTCACTCCCTTATGTCAATAACCGTAGACCGCTCAGTCAGCCCCGCCGGCCTGGATCTCCAGGAGCGCGTGGTCGAGATCAACCGCGTTGCCAAGGTCGTCAAGGGCGGCCGGCGGTTCTCGTTCACGGCGCTGGTGGTCGTCGGCGACGAGCGCGACGTGGTGGGCGTCGGCTACGGCAAGGCCAACGAGGTGCCGCTGGCGATCCAGAAGGGCGTCGAGCGCGCCAAGAAGGACCTGTTCCGCGTGCCCAAGCACGGCAGCACGATCACCCATCAGACGACGGGCATCTTCGGCGCCGGACGCGTCCTGCTCAAGCCGGCATCTCCCGGAACCGGCGTGATCGCCGGCGGCGGCGTGCGCGCGGTGCTCGAGCTCGCCGGCATCCACGACATCCTCTCCAAGAGCCTCGGCACGCAGAACCCGATCAACCTCGTCAAGGCGACCGTCGCGGGCCTGCGCGGCCTGCGCACGCCGGCTGAGGTCGGCGAGCTGCGTGGCCTTTCGGTCAACCAGGTGCTCGGCCTCACCACCGAGCCAGCCAACGGCGCGGCCACGGCAGGCGAGGACGCTGCCGTGGCGGGCGTGGATGGCGCCGCGGCGGACTCAGACGCGCCGGCCGGCGACGCCGAGGCGCAAGCCGCCGTCGCGGGCGCCGGCGAGGAGCCTGCGTCCTGATGGCTCTGACCGTGACGCAGCGCAAGTCGCGCAACGGCGCCAACAAGAAACAGCTCGACACGCTGCGTTCGCTCGGGCTGCGCCGAATCGGACACACCGTCGAGGTCAAGGACTGCGACCAGGCCCGCGGGATGCTGCACGCCGTTCGTCACCTCGTCGAGGTTCAGGGGGCAAAGAAATGAGCCCGGAGAAGGACGACCAGCCCGAGCGCATCGGGCTGCACAGCCTGGCGCCGGCCCCCGGCAGCAGGCGTCCGCGCAAGCGCATCGGTCGTGGCGAAGGCTCGGGCACGGGCAAGACGTCCGGCCGCGGGCAGAAGGGCGCCGGCTCGCGCGCGGGCTCCAAGCGGCGGGCTCGCTTCGAGGGCGGCCAGATGCCGATTCACATGCGCATGCGCAAGCTTCGCGGGCCGCACATGAAGAAGTCGATGCCGTTCGAGCCGTTCCGCACGCACACCCAGCCGGTCAACATCGCCTCGCTGGAGAGCCGCTTCGATGCGGGCTCCGAGGTGACGATCGAGCTGATGCAGGCCAACGGCCTGGGCACGCGCAAAGACGTCCCGATCAAGATTCTCGCCAACGGCGAGCTCTCCAAGGCGCTGACCGTGCACGCGCACGCCTTCAGCGCCAGCGCGCGCGAGCGCATCGAGGCCGCCGGCGGCGCCTGCAAGCTCGTCGAGCGCTAGAGCCGCGCGGGGGCCGTGCAAGCGGCGGCGCACACGAGCGCATCGACTAGAATCCAGCGCTCCGCGGGAGGGAGTGCAGCGGTGCTCTGAGCCGCGGAGCCAAGCCGATGCTCTCGACGATTCTCAACGCATTCCAGGTTGCGGACATCCGCAAGAAGATCGCCTTCACGGCGGGGATGCTGCTGATCTACCGGCTGGGCTCGCACATCCCCGTGCCGGGCGTCAACCTCAGCGCGGTGAACAACATCCAGAAGGAGTTCGGCGGGTCGAACATCCTCGGGCTGCTCAACCTCTTCTCCGGCGGCGGACTGTCGCGCATCGCGCTGTTCGCGCTGGGCATCATGCCCTACATCACCGCCTCGATCATCCTGCAGCTGCTGCAGGTCGCCGTGCCTTCGCTGGAAAAGCTCTCAAAGGAAGGCGAGGTCGGCCAGGCGCGCATCACGCAGTACACGCGCTATCTGACCGTCGGCCTGGCCTTCGCGCAGTCGATCGGCTACGTCTTCTTGTTCCACACGCTGCAGGCCAAAGCCGGCGAATCGGTAGTCACGCACTTCGACGCGCCGCACATCTTCTTGATCGTGATCTGTCTGACGACCGGCTGCGTGCTGTTGATGTGGATCGGCGAGCTGATCACGCAGCGGGGCATCGGCAACGGGATCTCGTTGCTGATCTTCGCCTCGATCGTCGCGCGCCTGCCCAGCGGAATCCAGACGTGGTGGACCTCGCAGGATCAGGTCTTCAAGGTGATGATGCCGTTCCTCGTTCTCGCCGTCGTCGCGGGCATCGTGTTCGTGCAGGAAGGCCAGCGACGGATCCCCGTGCAGTACGCCAAGCGCGTGATCGGGCGACGCATGACCGAAGGCGGGCAGACCTACCTGCCGCTGCGCGTGAACATGGCCGGCGTGATCCCGGTGATCTTCGCCGCGAGCATCATGGCCTTCCCGCCGACCGTCGGTCAGCTCGTGAAAACGCACTGGGGGCAGTCGATCTCGGACTTCTTCTCGCCCAACGGCTGGCACTACGTCGCCGGCGAGTCGCTGTTCATCCTCCTGTTCACCTACTTCTACACCGCCGTCACCTTCAACCCGGTCGACCAGGCCGACAACCTGAAGAAGTACGGCGGCTTCATCCCCGGCGTCCGCCCGGGCCGCCCGACGGCCGAATTTCTCGACCGCATCCTCGCGCGCTTGACGTTCCCGGGCGCGCTGTTCCTCGCGCTGGTGGCTGCGCTGCCGACGATCCTGATCGCGCGCACGCATCAGAACATCCCGCTCGGAGGCACCTCGCTGCTGATCGTGATCGGCGTCGCGCTGGAAACGATGAAGCAGCTCGAGGCGCAGCTGATGATGCGAAGTTACGAGGGCTTCTTGAAGTAGTGATTTCGGGGGGAGGTCGGGAGGGGGGACCTGCCCCCTTCCCGCTTTAGTACGAGGGCTTCTTGAAGAAGCACGCGGGTTCGTTTGAGTAGTCGGCG
>DATHJQ010000066.1:0-4255 GCA_035286505.1 Solirubrobacteraceae bacterium
GGATTTGCTCACCCGGCCGAGGATCCTCCCTTGAATACTGCGGACACCGCCCATAACGAGGGGCCGTCGGCGTTTGCGAAGGCCGCCGAGCTCGAGCTGCGACACGTGAGCAAGCGCTACGCCGGCCAGCGGGAGCCCGCGATCGGAGACCTCTCCTTCACGGTCCCCGCGGGCGAGGTGTGCGTGCTGGTCGGCCCCTCGGGATCGGGCAAGACGACGGCGATGCGCCTGATCAACAGGATGATCTCGATCTCCGACGGCGACATCCTGCTCGGCGGGCGCAGCGTGCTGACGCGCGACGCGCGCGAGCTGCGCCGGGAGATCGGCTACGTGATCCAGCAGATCGGCCTGTTTCCGCACCAGACGGTCGGCGAGAACATCGGCACGGTGCCGCAGCTGCTCGGCTGGCCGAAGGAGCGCATCGCCGCGCGCGTGAGCGAGCTGCTGGAGCTGATCGGCCTGGATGCGCAGGAGATGGCCGGGCGCTACCCGGCGCAGCTGTCGGGCGGGCAGCGCCAGCGGGTGGGCGTCGCCCGTGCGCTGGCCGCCGACCCGCCGCTGATGCTGATGGACGAGCCGTTCGGCGCGATCGACCCGATCAACCGCGCACGCCTGCAGGATGAGTTCTTGGGGCTGCAGGAGAAGGTCTGCAAGACCGTCGTGTTCGTCACGCACGACATCGACGAGGCGATCAAGATGGGCGACCGCATCGCGATCCTGCGCGAGGGTGGCCGCCTGGCGCAGTACGACACGCCGCGCGAGATCCTGATCCACCCGGCCGACGACTTCGTGGCGGAGTTCGTCGGCGCCGACCGCAGCATCAAGCGCCTGTCGCTGACCACGCTCGGCGAGCTCAAGCTGATCGAGCCCAACGGCATCAGGCCGGGCGCCACGCGCGCGCCGGCGCAGACGTCCGTGCGCGACGCGCTGTCGATGATCCTGACGACCGGCGGCGAGGCGCTGACGGTCGTCGACTCGGACGACAACGTGCAGGGCCTGCTGACGCTGGCGCTGATCGAGCAGCTGCTCTGCGAGGAGGCGGCGGCCGACGGCGACGGCGAAGGCTCGCCGTCGAGCCTGGTCGTCGGCGACGGACGGGCGGCGGCCGCTGCGAGCGCGGCGTCTGATGGGCACGCGGCTCCGCGGGCGGCCGGCGGATGACGCTGGCCGCTGCGACGCTCGCGGCGACGGGACCGGTGATCCCGGACTACAGCGCGCACAGCAGCCGCTGCGTGGTGGAGAACCGCTTCTTCTGCGGCGAGTGGGTCAGCCGCAACTGGGGCAGCGTGCTGTGGCCGGCGCTGCGCCAGCACGTGATGCTGACGGCGATCGCCGTGGGCATCGGCTTTGCGATCGCGATGACGCTGGCGCTGGCCGCGCATCGCTATCGGGCTGTCGAGCGCCCGACGCTGCTGGTCACGACGATCCTCTACACGATTCCCTCGCTGGCGCTGTTCGAGCTGCTCGTTGCGCCGGTCGGGCTGAACATCTACGCGGCGGAGATCGCGCTGGTCTCCTACACGCTGCTGATTCTCTTTCGCAACATCCTGACGGGCCTGCGCGCGGTGCCCGCGGAGGTGCTGGACGCGGCGGAGGGCATGGGCATGACGCGTGGTCAGGCGCTGCTGCGAGTGGAGCTGCCGCTGGCGCTGCCGGCGATCGTGGCGGGGCTGCGCATCGCTGTGGTGACGATCATCGCGCTGGCGACGATCGTGTACACGATCTACAACAAGGGGCTCGGCGTTCCGATCCACACTGCGCTCGGCGAGGGGCCGTTCAAGACGGAGCTGATCGCGGCGGGCGGGCTGGCGGTCGCGCTGGCGCTGGCGGCCGACGGGCTGCTCGTGCTGGTGCAGCGGGCGCTGACGCCGTGGACGCGCGCGAGGGGAACGTAGACCGTGCACGAGTTCGTGGAGGCGTTCAAGTTCATCGCGCACAACGGCGCCGTGTCGGGGCAGTCGGGGCTGCCGACGCTGACGCACCTGACGCTGGAGACGCTGCGCGTGGGCGCGATCGGCGTGGCGATCTCCGTCGCCATCGCCGTGCCGCTGGGCGTGTGGCTCGGGCACATCCACCGCGGCTCGTTCCTGGCGATCAACCTCGGCAACATCGGCCGCGCGCTGCCCAGCCTGGCGGTGCTTGCGATCGGCGACGCGTTCCTCGGGCTGGGGCTGACGGTCGTGGAGGTGGCGCTGGTGATTCTGGCGGTGCCGCCGATCGTCACCAATGCCTACCTCGGCGTCGACGGCGTGGACCGCGACCTGGTCGACGCCGCGCGTGGCATGGGCATGTCGGAGGGCGAGATCCTCAGGCGTGTGGAGCTGCCGCTGGCGCTGCCGCTGATCTTCGCGGGCATCCGCACGGCGGCCGTGTTCGTGATCAGCACGACGACCATCGCCTCGCTGGCGGGCTTCAGCGGCAGCCTCGGCGACATCATCGCCAACGAGACCAGCTACCACTTCTCGGGTGTGCTCGGCGCGGCCATCTGCGTGGCGGCGCTGGCGCTGGCCGTGGAGGGCGCGCTGGCGCTCGTGCAGCAGGCGCTGATGCCGCGCGGGCTGCGCGCCGTCAAGCCAAAGCGCGCCTCGCTGCGCACGGCGGTGACGGTGAACACCTGAGCCGACATATATATTAATTATTAATAATTTTATCGATCAAGTAAGTCAATAAAGAGGAGGCGGCGTACATGCCAGGTACGCGTTCGAGCAGGTTGAGGACCGCAGCGGGAAGGGCCCCGGCGCTGTTCGCCGTGACGGCGCTGAGCATCGGCTTGGCGGCGTGCGGCAGCAGCTCGTCGACGAGCTCGTCGAGCTCGGCGTCGTCGCAAAGCAACCCGGGGGCGGGCAAGCCGGCGGTGACGATCGGCGACAAGAACTTCCCCGAGGAGAACATCCTCGGACAGCTCTACGCGCAAGCGCTCAAGGCGAAGGGCTACACGATCAACCTGAAATCGGAAATCGGCTCCTCGGAGATCATCTACAAGGCGCTGACGTCGGGCAAGATCGAGATGTATCCCGAGTACACGGGCGTGTTCCTGTCGGCCGTCGCCGAACAGACCAAGCTGCCGACGAGCGCCGAAGACGCCTACAAGCAGGCAAAGGCGTTTGCCGAAAGCAAGGGCTACACGATGCTCGACTACACGCCGTTCTTCGACTCCGACGCGCTGGCCGTGCTGCCCAGCTACGCGACAAAGCACAAACTGGCGAGCGTCGCCGACCTCAAGCCGCTGGGTAAAAGCGCCACGTTGGGCGGGGCGCCGGAATTCGCGACGCGCTTTGAGGGAGTGCTCGGGCTGAAGAAGGAATACGGCCTGGACCTGACGTTCAAGCCGATCGCCATCGAACTCTCCTACAAGGCGCTGGAAAGCGGTCAGGTGGACGTGCAGGACGTGTTCACCACCGACGGCCAGCTGCTCGGCGACAAGTTCAAGGTGCTGTCGGACCCCAAGCACGTGTTCGGCTTCCAGAACGTCGCGCCGATCGTCAAGAAGAGCGTGCTGTCGGCCGAGGGCCCGGCATTCGAAGAAACGGTCAACGACGTCTCCAAGCTGCTGACCGTGCCGGCCATCCAGCAGATGAACAAGGCAGTGAGCATCGAAAAGCAGTCCGCGGCCAGCGTCGCAGCGCAGTTCCTCAAGGCCAACGGACTGGCCTAGCGCCAAGCGCCGTCGCGCGCCGCGTCTCCTGGCAAGCTGTCGGGGATGCGGCGCGGCGACGGTGGCAAGCAGGGCGGGCGCTCGCCGCGAGGCGGCGCCGGCGGACGCCCGCTGCGCCTGGCGTTGTGGCTGGCCGGCGCCCTGGTCGTGGCATTGGGGCTGGCGCAGATCTTTTTGCCGAGGATCGCCGCCAGCAGGATCTCGTCGCGGCTGGGCAAGTACGGCGACGTGCGCAGCGTGCACGTCAGCGCCTGGCCGGCCGTGGAGCTCTTGTGGGGCGAGGCCGACGCGGTGACCGTGCGCGCGCGCAGCATCAGCGTCAGCCCGGCGCAGACGGGCAAGCTGCTGCACGAAGCGCGCGGACTGCACGAGCTCGACCTGACCGCCGAGACGACGCGCGAGGGACCGCTGCCGCTGCACGACGTCAGCCTGCGAAAGCGCGCAGCGAAGCTGCACGCGCAGGCCAGCCTCAGCGAAGCCGACGTCAAGGCGGCGCTGCCGCCCGGCTATGACGTGCAGCTGCTCGGCAGCTCGCGCGGGCAGGTGCAGGTGCGCGCCAGCGGCGGGCTGTTCGGCGTCGGCGCGTCCGTCGACGCCGTC
>DATHJQ010000067.1:0-4645 GCA_035286505.1 Solirubrobacteraceae bacterium
CGCCGATCAGCACGACGGCGCCGACGTTGACGGCGCTGGTGAGCACGAAGATCAGCACCGAGCGCCGCGCGACGCGATCGACCGAGACGCCCTTGCTGCGCAGCACCCAGGCGCCGAGCGCGATGCCGGCCAGACCGCTGACAGAGACGACCGAGTTGACGGCGAGCTCGGCCAGCGAGAGGCGCGAGGTGAGCCGCCGGCCGAGCATGCCGAAGACCAGCCCGAACAGGATTGCGTAGCCGGCGCACGACAGAAGCTCGAAGCAGACGGCCCCGCCGAGCCATGCCGGGTCGCCGTGCGCGACGCGGTCGAGCGCCGAGCGCAGGTCGGGCACCGCCAGCAGCAGCACGGCGGCGAGAGCGAAGAAGATCAGCAGGCTGACGACGCTGTTGCGCAGCCTGCGCGACTGCGCCTGCATCGCGTCGTCGGTCTGCGCGGACGTTCCCGTCGACCGGGGCGCGTCCGCGTCAGTGGCGATGGTCGGCTCCGATGGCGATCGCTGGCATGCTCTGCGCCCACGTTAACCGCTCGCTCGCTGGCCGATCGACGATCCCATCGATCGACGGTCGGTCGCGCCACGGTAGCCTCAAAGTTGCCGCATACCGGCACCGCCAGCAGAGAACCGACCGAAGCGGCGAGGATGGTGTGAGAGCCAATGGCCGAGCAAGCGCGCATACTGGTGGTCGACGACGAGCCCGCGGTGCAGACCGCGCTGTCGCGCGCGCTCGCGCTCGAGCGCTACGACGTCGCACACGCGATCGATGGCCAAGAGGCGCTGCAGCGTTTGTCCGACGCGGCCTACGAGGTCGTGATCCTCGACGTCTCGATGCCGCGTATGGACGGGCTGGAGGTGTGCCGGCGCCTGCGCGACGGCGGCGACCGCACGCCGGTGCTGATGCTGACCGCGCGCGAGCAGGTCGACGACCGCGTCGCCGGCCTGGACGCGGGAGCTGACGACTACCTGGTCAAGCCGTTTGCGCTGCGCGAGCTTCTCGCGCGCGTGCGCGCCCTGCTGCGTCGCTCGGACGACGAGGACGAGCAGCATGGGTCCGCGCTGGCGTTCGAGGACCTGCGCTTGGACGGCCAGGCCCATGAGGCCTGGCGCGGCGAGCGGAGGCTGGCGTTGACGCGCACCGAGTTCCTGCTGCTGGAGATGTTCATGCGTCACCCGCGCCAGGTGCTGACGCGCTCGGCGATCTTCGAGCACGTGTGGGGCTATGACTTCGGCTCGACGTCGAACTCGCTCGGCGTCTACATGGGCTACCTGCGCCGCAAGACGGAGGTAGGTGACGAGCCGCGACTGCTGCACACGGTGCGCGGCGTGGGCTACGTGCTGCGGGAGGCCGCGTGAGCTTTCGCCGGCGCATCGCTCTCGCCTCGGCCGCCGCGGTGGCGATCGCCGTCGTGCTCGCCTCGATGCTGACCTACCTGCTGACGTCCAACCAGCTGCACAGCCAGGTCGACGAGCAGCTGCGAAACCGGGCGCGCACGGCCGGGCGCCTGCAGCGCTATCTCAAACCAGGCCGCGCAAAGCCGGCGATCGCCAAGCGCGACAGCGAACGGTTGGGACTCGACCTGAACGGCTTGGACGGCTCGCCGCGGGACTCCGAAGACGGCGCCGCCGGTCGGGGCGCCGCGCAGTCGCTGCCGCGCTACGGCCCGGGGGCGAAGAACCTGTTCGGCAAGCTGCCGCCCGGGCCAGATCAGGTGCGCGGCTACCAGCAGGTCGTCAACGCGACCGGCACGATCACGGTGCGCTCGGCGCGCAACGTGTCGCTGCCGGTGGACCGCGCCACGCTGGGCCTGGCCAAGCACGGCGGCGCGGCCTTCTTCCGCGACGCACGCGTCACCGGTCTGCACCTGCGGGTGCTCGCCGAGCCGTTCGGCAAGGGACGCGCGGTCCAGCTCGCCCAGCCGCTGACGGAAGTCGACAGCCTGCTCAGCCGCCTGCGGCTGATCCTCGCGCTGCTCGACCTGGGCGGGATCGCGCTGGCGGCGCTGCTTGGGCGGGTGGTCGCGGGCGCCGCGGTGCTGCCGCTCAAGCGCCTGACGCAGGCGACCGAGCACGTCGCACTGACGCGGGATCTGAGCGGACGCATCACATCGGTGGGCGAAGACGAGATCGGCCGGCTGGCACGCAGCTTCAACGCGATGCTCGACGCGCTGGAGCGCTCGATGAGCGCGCTGGACGCCTCCGTGCACGCCCAGCGCCAGCTGGTCGCCGACGCGTCGCACGAGCTGCGCACGCCTGTGACGAGCCTGCGCACGAACATCGAGATCCTGCAGAAGGCCGAGGACATGGAGCCGAGCGAGCGTGGCCGGCTGCTGAACGACGTGGTCGAGCAGATCGAGGAGCTGACGGGGCTGATGAACGACCTGATCGAACTCGGCCGCGGCGAACAGCCGGACGCGGCGACCGATGACGTGCGCCTGGACGTGCTCGTCGGCGAGGTGGTGGAGCGAGCGCGCCGCCACGCGCCGGCTACGACCTTTGCGACGGAGCTCGCGCCGACGCTGCTCGTCGGCGTGCCCTCGCGCCTGGAGCGCGCGGTGGCGAACCTGATCGACAACGCGGCCAAGTACAGCCCGCCCGACGAACCCGTCGAGGTGACGCTGACCGGGGAGCTGCTGACGGTGCGCGACCGCGGCCCGGGCATATCCGCGGAGGACCTGCCGCACGTGTTCGACCGCTTCTATCGCGGCGCCGAGGCGCGCGGGCGTCCCGGCTCGGGGTTGGGGCTGGCGATCGTGCGTCAGGTGGCGCAGCAGCACGGAGGCAGCGTCGCCGCCGAGTCGGTCGCCGGCGGCGGCACGCTGATGTGCCTGCGCCTGCCCGGCGCGGAGGCGATCGAGTCCCAGCCCTCCGCGCCGGCGTCCACGCAGCGCTCGCTGTCACCGGCTGACGAGACCGGCGCTCGCGAGCGCTCGACGGCCTGAGCCGAGACGCGATGAGCTCTGGCGCGCTGGCGAAACCGCGCTGGCGCGAGCCCGTAGCGGCGACGAAAGGCGCTCGCGAAGTGCGGCGCATGGCGGTAGCCGACCAGCTGCGCGACGTCGCGCACGGCGATCGCCGGCTGCTCGGCCAGCAGCTCGGCGGCCGCGGCCATGCGCCGCGCGAGCAGATCCTCGTGAAAGCCCGTCTGCCCGAACTGCGCGTACGCGCGCTGCACCTGGCGCGGCGAGCTGGAGACCGCGCGTGCGACCGCTGCGAGCGTCAGCCGGCGGCGGTAGTTGCGCGCGACGACCACGCGCGCGAGCAGGTACAGCCGTCGTCGGCTCTGAAGCGTGCGCTCTTGCACCTCCCCCCACTCCGACTCACGTCCGTGCGACGGGACACGACGATAGCCCCGTCTCACCGGGACGGACGCGGGCCGGCTCAAGCGTAGCGTCGCGCCATGCGCTCGGCGGAGTCCCGGTATGAGCCGCCGAACAGAAGCGTGTGCACAAGCAACGGCAGCAGCTGATAGAGCCCGACGCGCTCTGGCCACCCGTCGGCCAGCGGGGCGACGTCCTGGTAGGCGTCGAAGAGCTCGCGCGACGGCGAGCCGAACAGCGCGAGCATCGCCAGGTCGACCTCGCGGTGGCCACCGTAGGCCGACGGGTCGATCAGCCACGGCCGCCCCTGCGTGTCAGCCAACACGTTGCCCGACCAGAGGTCGCCGTGCAGCCGCGCCGCCGGCTCGGGCGGCCCGGCGAGCTCTGGCATGCGCTCGCAGATCCGCTCGACGGCCGCAGCTCCCACCGCGCTGAGAGCGCCCCGCTCGCGTGCGAGCCGCGCCATCGGCGCCAGCCGGCGCTCGGCATAGAACTGCGCCCATTCGAGGGTCGGCTCGTTTGACAGCTCCAGCGGGCCGAGCCACGCCGCGTCGGTGTCGTCGAACCGGCCGAAGCGCGGCGCGTGCGCCATGTGCGTCGCGGCGAGCCCGCTTCCGAGCTCGCGCTCGCCGGCGGCGTCGAGCCGGCCGGGCTCGATCCACTGCAGCGCCAGATAACCGTCGTCCACGTCGAGCACGCACGGCGTGCGCAGCGCGCCCGCCTCGGCCAGCCAGCGCAGTCCGGCGGCCTCCGCGGCGTACTCGCCGGGCGCGGCGTCGGCACGGGTCTTGACGAATGCGTCGCTGCCGTCGGGCATGACCACACGAAACGCTTCGTTGATGTCGCCGCCGCCCACCGGCCGCGCGTCGCGCGTGCCCGCCGGCAGGCTCACGGCAGCTCGCCCGCGCGGATCTGCGCGAGCAGCCCGGCGCATGCGGCCTGCACGTGGTCGAGCACGAGCTCGAAGCCGTCGCCCTCGCCGTAATAGGGGTCGGGCACGTCCAGATCGGCATCGCTGACGCCGGGCGAGCGGCGCCCGCCGCTGGCCGGGTCGAACTCGCGCAGCAGTCGTACCTTCGCGCGAGCGCTCTCATCCGGCGCAAGACGCCGCAACTCCTCGACGTTCTGCCGATCCATACCCAGGATCAAATCGAAATCCTTGAAATCCTCGGCCCGCACACGGCGCGCGGCGCCTTCCAGCGCGATGCCGCGGGACGCCGCCGCGGCGGTCGCGCGCTCGTCAGGCGCGCTGCCCACGTGCCAGCTGCCCGTCCCGGCCGAGTCCAGCTCGATCTCCGCCTCCAAGCCCGCCTTGCGCACGAGCGCGCGC
>DATHJQ010000068.1:0-4080 GCA_035286505.1 Solirubrobacteraceae bacterium
TGCGATCGTGAGCGGCGATGCCCGAGGGAGACACGATCCACCACGCGGCGCGACGCATCAGGACGGTGCTGCTGGATAGGGTGCCCGACGAGATCGTCACGCCCCATCCGCGCCATCAGGCCGACCGCTGGCCGGAGCGGCTGGCCGGTAGGACCGTCCGCTCGGTCGACGCGTACGGCAAGCATCTGTTCGTTCGCTTCGACGGCCACCTGACGCTGCACTCGCACCTGCGCATGACCGGCTCCTGGGGCGTGCACCGCCAGGGCGCGCGCTGGAGGCGCGCGCGCCGCCGCGCTTGGCTGGTGATGAGCTCGGGGGAGTGGGACGTGGTGCAGTTCGACGGCCCGGTGCTGGAGCTGATGCGCGAGTCGCGCACGCGCTTTGACCGGCGCTTGGCGGCGCTGGGACAGGACGTGATCGGTGCGAGCTTCGACGAGACGGCGTTCCTGCGGCGGCTGCGCTGCGACGATCGCCGGCGCGCGATCGGCGACGCGCTGCTCGACCAGCGGATCGTCGCCGGCATCGGCAACGTGTGGAAGTCGGAGGCGTGCTTCGCCGCTGCCGTCAACCCGTGGCGGGCGCTTGCAGTGGTGCGCGACGAGGAGGCCATCGAGATCGTGCGCTTCGCACGACAGCGCATGCGCCTTTCGGCCGACGCAGACGGCTTCAGCTCACGTCCGCGCGCGGTGTACCGGCGCGCCGGCATGCCGTGTCAGCGCTGCGGCACGACCATTCGCGAGCACGGCCAGGGCGACGACAATCGCCTGACCTTCTGGTGCCCGGGCTGTCAGCGCTGACGGGTGCGCACGTCACACCAGCCGGGCGAGCGTGCGTCCCGCGGTCCGCAAGGAGCGGTCGCTGTGAGCCTCGACGATCGCCTGCAGGTCGAGGATGCGCGCGTCGAATGAGTCGAGTCGGTTCCGCGCAGTGACGGCGAACGCCGGCACGCCGGCCTGACGCGCCCGCGTGGCTATCTCGAACGCCGCGCTGCCGGCGAGCGTGTCCTCGTGCAGCTCGCACTGGCACACGACCAGCGCTCGCGAGCTGCGCATCCGGGCGTCGAAGCCAAGCGCGTCGAGCAGCGCGCGCACGGCGGCGCCGGCTTGCCCATCGGCGCGGCCCTGGCGGTCGGCGTCGATCGGGCACAGCTCCGTCGCCCATCCGCCGTCCTGCAGCCCGCCCGCCACCGTTGCGGCCACGCGCCGAGCGCTCAGGCGCCCGTCAAAGGCGGTGGAAACGACGAGCAGCGTTTGCGAGAGCACGATCGGGCATCCTTCCAGCAATGGCTGCGAAGAAGGCGGAGCCCGCTACGATCGAGGTCTGCGGCCGAGAGCTGCGTCTGAGCAACCCCGAAAAGCCGTTCTTTCCCGAGCGCAAGCTGACCAAGCTGGACCTGGCCAACTACTACGTCGACTGCGCCGACGCGGTCGTGCGAGGCCTGCGCGAGCGCCCGACGGTGATGAAGCGCTGGGTGGACGGCGTGCAGGGCAAGCCGTTCTTTCAGAAGCGCGTCCCGGACAGCGCGCCGGAGTGGCTGCAGACGGCGACGGTCACGTTCCCCAGCGGGCGTCACGCGCGCGAGCTCGTGCCCAACGACGCGGCGCATCTGGTGTGGGGCGTGAACCTCGGCGTGATCGACTGGAACCCGTGGCCGGTGCGTCGCGCCGACCTCGACCACCCCGACGAGCTGCGCGTCGATCTCGACCCCCAGCCCGACGTGCCCTTCTCGCAGGTGCGCGAGGTCGCGCTCTGCGTGCGCGAGGTGCTCGACGAGCACGGGCTGCTCGGCTTTCCCAAGACATCCGGCTCGCGTGGCGTCCACGTTTACGTGCGCCTGGACGCCGGCCACGACTTCCTGCAGGTGCGCACGGCCGCGCTCGCGCTCGCGCGCGAGGTCGAGCGGCGCATGCCCGGTCGCGCGACCAGCCGCTGGTGGAAGGAGGAACGCGAGGGCGTGTTCATCGACTACAACCAGAACGCGCGTGATCGCACGATCGCCTCGGCCTACTCCGTGCGCGCCGTGCCGGACGCGCGCGTGTCCTGTCCGCTGGCCTGGGAGGAGGTGGCCGACGTCGAGCCGGCCGAGCTGAACCTGCAGAGCGTGCCGGCGCGCCTGCGCGAGCGCGGCGATCCCGCGGCGCAGATCGACGAGCACCCCGGCCGGCTGGACTCCCTGCTTGAGCTCGCCGCGCGCGACGAGCGCGAGGGGCTCGGCGACGCGCCCTGGCCGCCGCACTTTCGCAAGCAGAAGGGCGAGCCCAAGCGCGTGCAGCCCAGCCGCGCGCGAAAGCCCGACGGCGACGCCGCGCCGAAGCGCGCACGCACCGCCGCCAAGCGCGGGCGCGGGGAGGAGGGCTCGTGAGGCTGCCACCCCGCACGGCGAGAGCCACGCACGGGCCTCGGGCGGAGGCCTCGTGACGCTGCCGCTGAAGCCGCCGCTGAAGCCGCAGCTGGCGCTGTCGCGCAAGGAGCTGCCCGCCGGCGAGGAGTACGTCTACGAGGTCAAGCTCGACGGCTTTCGCTGCCTGGCCTTCGTCGACGGCGACGACGTCTTCCTGCAGTCGCGAAACGGCAAGACGCTCGGGCGCTACTTCCCCGAGCTCGCGCTCCCGGCCGGGCGCTACGTGCTCGACGGCGAGATCGTCGTGCGCGACGGCGACGGCCGCGAGAACTTCGACGCGCTCGGCCAGCGCATCCATCCGGCCGTCTCGCGCATCGAGCGGCTCGCCGGCGAGACGCCCGCGGTCTACGTCGCCTTCGACCTGCTCGCGCGCGACGACCGCTCGCTGCTGGACCTGCCGTTCGTAGAGCGCCGCGCAGAGCTCGAGCGGCTGCTCGCCGACGGGCCGTTTGCGACGGCTCCCGTCGAGCTCATGCAGACGGCCGAGACGGCGCAGGGCGCCCAGCGGTGGCTGGAGAGCGCCGAGGGCGCGATCGCCAAGGAACGCTCAGCGCCCTACCGGCCCGGCGAACGCAAGGGCATGGTCAAGGTCAAGCGCGTGCGCACGATCGACTGCGTGCTCGTCGGCTGGCGCCCGGGCAAGCAGGAGGGGACGGTCGGCGCGCTGATCCTCGGGCTCTACGAGCAGGACGACCTGCGCGTCGTCGGGCACTGCTCGGGGCTGTCGGTCGCCGAGAAGGCCCGCCTGCCCGGCTTCCTGTCGGACTACGAGTCCGGCGAGCGCGGCTCGGCCGACCCCAGTCGCTGGAGCTCAGGCAAGGACCTTCAGTGGATCGGCCTACGCCCCGAGCTGGTCGTGGAGATCGACTTCGACCACGTGTCCGCCGGGCGCATACGCCACGGCGCGAAGCTGCGTCGCTGGCGCGAGGACAAGCGCCCGCGCGACTGCACGTTCGACCAGCTCTACACCTGAATCGCCCCGTCGCGACCGAACCAGCCGGGCCAGCGGCGACGATGGGCGGCGCCGAGCGTGGTCTAGGATCACCTGCATGAGCAGCGACACCGCGACCGTCGCCGAGGAGGAGTACCTGCAGAGCCTCTTCTGGCTGCACGAGGCCGGGTTGCCGATGACGGGGGCGAACGTCGCGCGCGCGATGCAGCTCTCGCCGCCGACCGTTCACGAGATGGTCGGGCGCCTGGAGCGCGATGGCTACATCACGCGCGACAAGGAGCGCACGATCGCCTTCACCGACTCCGGCGTCGAGCACGCCGAGCAGATCGTCCGCCGCCACCGCCTGATCGAGCGCTTCCTCACCGATGTGCTCGGCGTGCCTTGGGACGAGGTGCACGAGGAGGCCGAGCGCCTGGAGCACGCCATGTCGCCCGTGCTCGAGGAGCGGATGCTGGCGGCGATCGGCGACGCCAAGACCTGTCCGCACGGCCACCCGATCGTGGCCGGCGCGCGCCTGTCGGGGGTGCCACTTGCCGATGTCGCCGTGGGCGCCAGCGTGCGCATCCTGCGCTTCGAGAACGAGGCCGAGGACCTGCTGCACTACCTCAAGGCCTCCGGCCTGGAGCCGGGACTGGAGGGAAAGCTCGTCCAGCGCGACGACGAGCAGGCCGTCGTGCAGGCGCCCGACGGCAGCACCTGCTCGATCACGCCGAGCGTCGCCGAGACC
>DATHJQ010000069.1:0-4959 GCA_035286505.1 Solirubrobacteraceae bacterium
GACCCCGGTCGAGCGCCGACGCCGGCCGATGTGCGCTGAGCGCCCTGGCAGGCGCTCGCCGTGAAGCTCTCAAGCATCCTGCGCCTTTACCGCGTCCGCCTTCGCGCGCGCCTGACGCAGGAACTCTTCGCGGTGCTGGGCATCGCCATTGGTGTCGCCCTGCTGTTCGCCTCTCAGGTGGCCAACACGAGCTTGGACAGCTCCGTGCAACGTCTCACCGACGGCATCGTCGGACAGATGCGCTTTCAGTTGGCCTCGCGCGACAGCGCCGGCTTTGACGAACGCATGCTCAAGCAGGTCTCGCGCCTGCGCGGAGTGCAGGCTGCAGCGCCGGTGCTCGAGCAGAGCGCAAACGTCGTCGGGCCGTCGGGCCAGATCTCGGTCGATCTCGTCGGCGCCGATCCGCAATCGGCGCGCCTGGGCGGCAGTATCGCCCAGCACCTGGGGGTCATCTCGGTCGCGGGCCCGGCGAGGGTGCTCACCGTGCCCGCTCCGCTGGCCAAGAAAATCGGTGTCCTCTCGATTCGCCCGGTCGAGCTGCAGATCGGCGCGAGTGCGATCAAAGCCCTGCTCGTACCGCACCTGCTCGAAGGCGGCACCGGCAGCCTGGGTGACAGTCCGATCGCGCTCGCGCCGCTGCGCACGGTGCAGCGGATGTCGGGCATGCAAGGCCGGCTGACGAGCATCTACGTGCGCACATCGCCTGGGCTGGCCCGATCGGTCGAGGCGGAGCTGCAGCGCCTGGCCGCGGGGCGCTTGAACGTGCGCCCGGCCGACATCACCTCTCGCCTGTTCCGGCGCGCCGCCGGCCCGGTGGATCAATCGACGGCGTTGTTCTCGGCGCTGAGCGCCCTCGTCGGCTTCTTGTTCGCCTTCAACGCACTGATGCTCACGGTTCCGCAGCGCAGGAGCCTGATCGAGGATCTGCGGCTCGACGGCTATACGCGACGGATGCTCGTCGAGGTTCTGCTGCTGGATGCACTAGTCCTCGGCGTGCTGGCCTCGGTGCTTGGGCTCGTGCTTGGCGAGGTGCTGTCCATTGCGCTGTTCAACTCCAATCCCGGCTATCTCTCGTTTGCCTTTTCAATCGGCTCCGAACGCTACGTGACCTGGTCGAGCATCGCGCTTGCTCTCTGCGGCGGTCTGCTCGCCGCCGTAGCCGGAGTGCTCATTCCACTGCGCGGGACGCTCGCCGAGCGCCCCGCGCCGAACCCCCACGTAACCCAGCCGCTGTACGGGCGCGCTCGGTGGCTGCTGCTCGCGGCTGTCGCGTGTCTGGCGGGAACGACGGCGATCCTGCTGGCGGCTACGCAGGCGGCGATCGTCGCGATCGTCAGCCTGACGGCTGCCCTGCTGTTCTGCCTGCCCGCGCTGCTCGATCTCGCCGTCAAAGTCAGCACGCGCCTGCAACGCCTGCTCACAGGCGCCGCGTCTTACCTTGCCCTGATCGAGCTTCGTTCGCGATCGAACCGCGCACGATCTCTCGCCATTGCGGCCACCGGCGCCATCGCCGTCTTCGGAAGCGTTTCGATCCAAGGGGCCAGAGGAAGCTTGCAGCGCGGTTTGGACGCCTCGGCCAGGGGCATCGATTCACGCGCAGAGCTCTGGGTGACCCCGAAGGGCACCGCCAACTCGCTCGCGACGACGCCGTTCAAGGACGTCGCCGGCGCGTCGCTTTCGCGCCTGCCCGGAGTGCGAAGCGTGCGACGCTACCGCAGCAGCTTTCTCGATTGGGGCGACCGGCGCATGTGGGTGATCGCGCAGCCGCGTGATGACTCTAAACCGATCGCCGCCAGTCAGCTCGTCGACGGCAGCGCAGCTCTGGCAAACGAGCGCCTGCGGTCTGGCGGCTGGGTGGTCATTTCACAGGCGGTCGCCGCCGAGCACGATCTGCGCGTCGGCGAGTCGGTCACCGTACCCACGCCGCGCCCGACGAGCTTTCGCGTCGCGGCGCTCAGCACAAACCTCGGTTGGGCGCCTGGCGCGATGATGATCAACGCCGATGACTACGCTCGGGCGTGGCGCCGCGGTGACCTGAGCGCCTATCAGCTCGAGCTGTCTTCGGGTGCCTCGGCGGCGACGGTTCGCCAGAGGGCGCAGGCCGCCCTTGGGCCAGGCTCGCCCCTGCGCGTCGAAACGACCGCCGAACGCGAGCGCTTGCACTACGCCACCGCCGCTCAGGGCGTCGCGCGCTTGACGCAGATCCGCACCCTCGTGCTGATCGCCGCGGTGCTCGCGATGGCCGCTGCGATGGGCGCGATGATCTGGCAGCGCAGAATACGCCTGGCTGACATGAAGGTCGACGGCTTCAGCAGGATCGTCCTGTGGCGCGCGCTGCTCTGGGAGAGCGCCATCCTGCTTGGTGCAGGTTGCTCGCTGGGCGCCGTGTTCGGGCTGTACGGACAGCTCGTGCTGAGCAAGGCGCTGTCGCAAGTCAATGGGTTCCCCGTAATCGAAGCGATCCCGCTGTCGGCGGCCATCGGCAGCCTCGCGCTGATCACGGCCGTCGCTGTGGCAATCGTCGCAGTGCCCGGATACGCGGCTGCGCGCGTGCGGCCGTCTGTCGGCCTGCAGGATTGAAAACCGGCCGTCCAGGAGTCAGAAACGCGCCGCGAAGGAGACGACCGACCCACTAACTACTATCCGGGAGAATTCCGATGCATGGATAGATGCCCGACCCGCTACCACTCTCTCCGAGGCAGGTTTGGGCCCTTCTTACAGCTGCTTCGCGGCAGCTGCTCTGGGGCCTGAGGGCGGCGTCTCTTGAGCTGGACGCCTGGCGTGCCCGAGCGCTCGCGATCCCTGACTCGTCGATTCGCGAAGACGCATTGACCTCCATCGACAGCAAGCGCGGCCACGCCGATGGCGCGGCCCTGTTCTGGATACTGCCGCGTCGGCGCGACTTGAACCTCCTGCGGTTGTTGGTCCGCTACCAGATCATCTGGGACTTCCTGGACTGCGTCAACGAGCGAGCGGCCGAGGAGGGCACCGTCAACGGGCGCCAGCTGCATCTTGCCCTGATCGAGGCGCTCGATCCCGGAGCGCCGATGTCCGACTACTACCGCTACCACCCGTGGTGCGACGACGGCGGCTACCTGCGCATGCTGGTCGAATCCTGCCGCACCAGCTGCGCAGCGCTCCCGTCGTACGGGCGCGTACGCGCGCTGGTTTTGCGCGAAGCCCGACGCGCGCAGGTGCTGGCGCTCAACCACGAGACCAATCCCGTCGGTCGCGATGAGGCTCTGAAGAAGTGGGCGGCGAGCGAGTTCTCGCCTGGGCACCCGCTGAGCTGGTTTGAGCTGAGCAGCGCATCCAGTGCGTCGTTGACCGTGCTGGCGTTCCTCACGCTGGCATCACAGCGCAGTTGCACCGACTTGGAGGTCGAGCGCACCCGCGCCGCCTACTGTCCGTGGATCTCAGGAGCGGCGACGATGCTGGACAGCTTTGTCGACCAGGCCGAAGACGAGGTCAACGGAGACCATCGCTACGTCGCTCACTACGCGACCAAGGCCGTGGCGAAAGAGCGCGTCGATAGGCTCGTAATGCGCTCAGCCGTAGAGGCGCGGCGCCTGCGCAATGGCCACCGCCATGCGGTTATCGCCGCCTGCATGGTCGCCATGTATCTCTCCAAGGACAGCGCTCGCACCCCGCAGATGCGCGCGAGCACCGCGAGCATCGTGCGCTCCGGTGGTTCACTGACGCGCCTGCTGCTGCCGATCCTGCGGGTCTGGCGCATCGCCTTCGCGCAGCAGGGGGCTTGAGCGAGCCGTCCGCGCAGTTGCGAGGAATAGTCAGAACTGAATATTCAGGACAGCCTTTGCCGGCGCTCGATGCGACGGGATGATGGCCGCAACGCGATGATGGATGAGAACGGGACTGGGGTAATGCCGGCCAGGAGAGAGAAGCAGCGTCGCTCGCGGCGTGCTAAGGCGGGCACCTCCGGCGCCGCATCCAAAGCCGCGTCGTCTCGCCAGTGGCAGCGAGCCGGACGTCCTTCGCGACGTTCGGCTCGCACTGACGAGGACGACGGCGCCGTGTTGATCGAGCTGTCCAAGTCGCAGGTCGACCAGGTCGTGCGCAGCGCGGGTCAGGGAGGAACCCTTTCGGTGCTGCTGTCGGCGGTCAAGGATCCGCAGTGGCCGCTGGCGCTGGACTCCGAGGAATGGTCATATCCGGCGCAGATGGACGACCGGCGGCTGTCGCGCTCGCTGCTCTCCGGCCTACTCGTGCTCTCGTGCTTTCCAGCCGACGGTGGATATCTGGGGATCGCAGAACTCGCGCGCATGCTCGACATGAACACCAGCACCACCCATCGATATGTGACGACGTTGCTCGCCGTGGGGCTGCTGGAGCGCAACCCCGGCACGCGCAAGTATCGGCTGATCTCCGCCTAGGTCGTCCGATGCGCCGAGGTTCCTGCGAGTTACCGACAGTCACCGAGGTGATCCACGGGCGATCGATTCCCGCTCGTTCTCACAGCTTGCGCCGAAGGTGCTCGGCGATCGTGCCGATCGCCGCCAAATCCAGCTCGGCCGCGAACTGGAAGGGAACGCCGATCACGTCGAACTTCCTGCGGCGCAGGCGCGCGAGCTGGTTGTGCTGAAAGCGCGCACGTTCTGAGACGGCGCGCGCGGCCGCCACGGCCGAGCGTCTGACAGCCGTCCCCGATCGGCGTCCTTCGCGCCCGCCACCTCCGGTGCCACGCGTGCTGGCGGGCCGGCCGGCGGTCGGGTCGCGCGAGTTCGATTGCGCGCCGTTGGCGGCGCTGGCGCCGAGCGACGCCAGCCGCTCCAGCTCCGGCGCGCTGAAGCGCTGCGGAAGGACGCCGTTGACGATCACCGCCTCCAGGTCACGCGCGAGCTGCTCGTGCAGGCGCTGCTGCAGCTCGAGCGTCTCGGTGATCGCCATCTCCGTGGGGTGGGCGACGGCGACGTAGCCTGAGCGCGTCGGGTCCTCGAG
>DATHJQ010000070.1:0-2642 GCA_035286505.1 Solirubrobacteraceae bacterium
CGCCTCCGACGCCAGCCCCTATCGGCGCTTTCCCGCGGCCGTCGTGATGGCCCACGAAGCCGCCGACGTCGGCAAGGTGCTCGCCTACGCGCGGGGCACCGGCACGCCCGTCAACTTCCGCGGCGGCGGCACGAGCCTCAACGGGCAGGCCCAGACGCACGGGATCATGATCGACGTCCGCCGCTGGTTCTCCGGCGTGAAGGTGCTGGACGGCGGCGCGCGCGTGAGGCTGCGCGCAGGCACGCTGCTGGGAGTCGCCAACCGGATGCTGCAGCGCCGCGGCTTCAAGCTCGGCCCGGACCCGGCGAGCAAAGACATCGCGACGATCGGCGGGGTGATCGCCAACAACTCCGGCGGCATGCGCTGCGGCGTGACCTGGGACCCGTACTCGACGATCGAGTCGATGACGCTCGTGCTCGCGTCGGGCACGGTCATCGACACGGCCGAAGCAGACGCCGAGCGGCGCTTCGCCGCTGCCGAGCCGGAGCTCGCCAACGGCCTGCTCGCGCTTCGTGAGCAGCTGCTGGCGGACGAGCAGCTTGCCGCGCGCGTCAGGCGCAAGTACGAGATCAAGAACGTCACCGGCTACCGGTTGTGCGCGCTGCTCGACGCGGACACGCCGCTTGAGATCTTCCGCCGGCTGGTCGTGGGCTCGGAGGGCACGCTCGCGTTCATCGCCGAGGCGGTCATGCGCACGCGCCCCGAGCCGGCGCACACGACGCTCGCATGGGCGCACTTTCAGAGCATCGACGCGGCCGCCGACGCCGTGCCGGCGCTTGTCGCCGCGGGCGCCCGCGCGACCGAGCTGATGGTCGCGCCGGCGCTGATCGCTGCAGCCTGGAACATGGACGGCTGCCCGGAGCACTGGCGCGAGCTGCCGTTTGACTCGGCGGCGCTGATCGTCGAGTTCGGCGGCGAGGACGCCGTGGAGCTGCAGGCGGGCGAGAGCGCCGCCGAGCAGGCGCTGGCTGGCCACGAGCTGATCCGGCCGCTGCGCTTCACACGCGAGCGCGAGGAGATCGAGCTGACGTGGACGGTGCGCGAGGGACTGTTCGGCCTGGTCGGCCGCTTGCGCCCGCTCGGCTCTGCGCTGATCATCGAGGACGTCTGCGTGCCTCCCGAGCGCATCGCGCAGTGCGCACGCGACCTGCAGGCGCTGCTCGCCAAGCACGAGTTCCTCGTCGGCGTGGCCGGACACGCTTCGGCCGGCAACCTGCACTTCCAGCTGACGCCCGACTTCTCAAAGCCCGAGGATCTGCAGCGCTACGAGCGCTTCATGGAGGAGCTGGTCGAGCTGATCGTCGGCGAGTACGACGGCTCGCTGAAGGCCGAGCACGGCACGGGCGTGAGCATGGCGCCCTACGTGCAGCGCGAGTGGGGCGCGAAGGCGACGGAGATGATGTGGCAGATCAAGCGGCTGGCCGACCCGCTCGGCGTGCTCAACCCGGGCGTGGTGCTCAGCCGCGACCCGACGGTGCACCTCAGGCACCTCAAGAGCCAGCCGCAGATCGAGGAGGTCGCGGCGCACTGCGTGGAGTGCGGCTTCTGCGAGCCGGTGTGCCCGAGTCGCAACACGACCACGACGCCGCGCCAGCGGATCGTCATCCGCCGCGAGATGGCGCGACAGCCCGAGGGCTCGCCTGTCTACGAGGCGCTGCTGGCCGACTACGAGTACGACGCGCTGCAGACGTGCGCCGCCGACGGCAGCTGCCAGGGAGTTTGCCCGGTGGCGATCGACACCGGCGCGCTGATCAAGGAGTTCCGCCGCCGCGAGCGCAGCGACCGCGAAGAGGCCGTCGCGCTTGCGCTCGCCGACCGCTTCGCGTCGGTCGAGCGCGCGGCGCGCGGCGGGCTTTCTGCGGCGCGCATCGCCGGCAACGTGCTCGGTGAGCGCAATGTCGCCAAGTTGCCCGAGCTGCTGCGCCGGCGCGTCAGCAGCGAGCGGATGCCGACGCTTCCCGAAAGGCCGCCGCCGGCCGCCGCGCGGCTTCCCCAGACGTCGCGCGGGGACGCCGCGGCTGTGTACCTGCCCGCCTGCGTCAACCGCATCTTCGGCAACCCGCCGGGCGTCGCGCAGCAGCCGTCGCTGCCCCAGGCGCTGGTGGCCCTGTCGGCGCGCGCGGGCATGCCGTTGTGGATCCCGCCCGACGTCGCCGGTCACTGCTGCGCCATGCCGTGGAGCTCGAAGGGCTACCGTCGCGGTCAGGATCGCATGGCCGCGAAGACGGCGGCGGCGCTGTGGCTCTGGAGCGACGAAGCTTCGCTGCCGGTCGTGATCGACGCGAGCTCGTGCGCGCTCGGCCTGCTCGCGGACGTCGCGCCGCGCCTGCCCGACGAGGAGCGCCAGCGCTTTCGGCGGATTGAGGTGCTCGACTCGATCGCCTGGACACACGATCGGCTGATGGCGCATGTGACGGTGACCGAGAAGGTCGGCAGCGTGGCCGTGCACCCGACATGCTCGGCCGTCCAGCTCGGCCTCGCGGACAAGCTGCGGGCGATCGCGGGCGAGCTCGCAGAGGAGGTCGTTCTGCCGGCTGCCAGCACGTGCTGCGGCATGGCGGGCGATCGCGGGCTGCTGCATCCCGAGCTGCCCGCGTCGGCCCTGCGCGACGCCGCCGCGGAGCTTGCGAGCAGGCACGTCG
>DATHJQ010000071.1:0-2692 GCA_035286505.1 Solirubrobacteraceae bacterium
GGAGGCGAGCAGCTCGTCGGCGATCTTGGGAGTGATCCCAAGCCCGCCCGCGATGTTCTCGGCGTTGACGACGATGAACGTCGGCGCGTGGCGCTCGCGCAGCATCGGCAGGCACTCCAGCAGCGTGCGCCGGCCGATCCCGCCGACGACGTCGCCGACGAACAGGATGCTCGCACGCGCGTCGCGTGCGCCCTGCCCGGCGCCGGCGGTCCTGGCGCTCGGCGCGGCCGCAGACGCCGCCTGAGCCTCAGCCATACTCTGGCGATGGTGGGAGGCGAGTGACAGAGGGCGCCGGCAGGGGCCCCGAAGCGACCCCTCCGACGGAGGAGGAGAAGAGGCTCTCGGCCGAGTCCTCGGACGTTCCAACGGTGGCGCGCGAGGAGCCCCCGCGCACGGTCGTGCCGCGCTGGGTGCAGCTCGTCGCGCTGCCGCTCATCGTGTTGGCCCTGTGGACGCTCGCGAAGGCGGCGGGCCAGGTGCTGTTGCTGTTCATCGTCGCGGGGCTCATCGCGCTGATCCTCAACCCGGCAGTCGCCTTCCTGCAGCGCCGTCACCTTCCCCGCGGGCTCGCGGTGCTGGCGGTCTTTCTCGGTTTCTTTCTGGCGCTCGCCGGGATCGGCTTCCTGGTCGCCAACCCTATCTCCAATCAGGTGAAGACGTTCTCGAACAACCTGCCGCACATCGTCGACGAAGCCAACGAACGGATCGCCTCGCTTCAGGAAGAACTCAACCAACACGGCATCCACGTGCACCTCGTCAAGCAGGGGAAAACGGCGCTGCAGACCTTCCAGGACAAAATCGCCAAGAGCGCGAGCAAACTCGCCTCCTTCGGCGGCGGGCTGCTCACCGAAGCCGCCAGCGCGGTGTTCGATCTCGTGCTCGTCTTCGTGCTGTCGGTCTACATGCTGTTGTACGGCGAGCACATCGGCAAGCTCATACGCAAGCTGCTTCCCGACGGCGACGGCACGCCCGCCGACGACTACCCACACCTCGTTCAACGCGCCGTCTCGCGCTACGTCGGCGGCCAACTGCTGTTCAGCCTGATCATGGGCGTCTCGACGGGCGTCGCCCTGTACCTGTTCGGCGTGCTCGGGATCTTCCCCGACGGGGAGAAGTACGCGATCGCGTTCGCGGTGTTCTACGGCGTGATGGAGCTCGTTCCGTACATCGGGCCGATCCTGGGGGCGACTCCGCCCGTCCTGGTCGCCCTGTTCACCAAGCCGATATCCGCGGTGTGGCTCGTGCTGCTGTTCATCGGCCTTCAGCAGCTGGAGGGCCACGTGGTCGCCCCGCAGGTGTTCGGCCACACGCTGCGCATCAACCCGATCCTGGTGATCTTCGCGCTGCTGCTCGGCCTGCACGTCGACGGGATCGTCGGTGCGCTTGTCGCGCTGCCGATCCTCTCGGTCGCGCGCGAGACGGTCGTGTACCTGAGCAGGCATCTGACGCTCGAATCCTGGGATCGCTCGCGCGAGAGCCTGCTCTAGGGGCGTGCAGGCGGCGCGCGCAGAGGAAGTCCCCGGGCCGATAGTCAGCGTGCGCGCCTTGGCCAAGCGCTATGGCGAACGCCAAGCCCTGCGCGACGTGAGCTTCGACGTGCGCGCGGGCGAGCTCGTCGCTGTGGTCGGCCCCAACGGCGCCGGCAAGACGACGCTGCTTTCGATCGTCGCCGGCGCGCAGTCGTCCACCTCGGGGACGGTGAGCGGATCTGCGCTCACCGGCGGCGCGAGACGCGTCGGCTGGGCGCCGCAGCAGCCGGCCCTCTACTCCAAGCTCACAGTGCGCGAGAACCTGCGCCTGTTCGCGCGCCTGGAGGGCGTCCCGGACGCGCAGACGGCGGTCGCGCGGATGCTCGAGCAGACCGGCCTGGGCGCGCGCGCCGACGAGCGTGTCCAGCGGCTTTCCGGCGGCAATCGCCAGCGCGTGAACGTCGCGCTCGGCCTGCTCGCCGATCCGCAGCTGCTGGCGCTCGACGAGCCCAGCTCGGCGCTCGACCCCGGCCAGCGCGCGCGTTTGTGGGAGTTCGTCGGCGTGCTCGTCAGCCAGGGCACGAGCGTGCTGTTCTCGACGCACCATCTGGGCGAGGTGCGCCACTATGCCAGCCGGGCGATCGTGCTGGCCGACGGCGAGGTGCTGTTCGATGGAGCGCCGGGGGGCATGCTGAAGGACGGCGAGCAGGATTTGGAGGCGGCGTTTCTCAGGCTGCTTCGAGAGCGGGGAGACGCGTGAGCGCTCCGTTTTTGCGCACGGCGTCGCCTGTGACCGGCATCCTGCCTTCTCGCCGAGCCGGCCTCCGCTTCTGGCTACAACTTGTGACCGCTCCGGCCGCCACGGCAGTTACCTGGCCGGCCTTCCGGGCCGGCTATGCGATGCCCGGCGCGGGATGGGGCGAGGCGTGAGGGCGCTGCTCGTCAAGGACCTGCTGATTCTGTGTCGCTCGCGCCTGTTGGTGGGCGTGCTGGTGGTGTATCCGATCGCGATCGCTTTGCTGATCGGGTTGGCGATCTCGCGCTCGCCGGGGAAGGCGAAGGTTGCGATCGTGGATGAGACGCCGCCGGGGCAGACGGTGCAGGTGGGCAGTGAGCGCGTGCCCGTGAGCCGCTACGCCGAAGAGCTGTTCACGCAGGTGCAGTCGGTGCCGGCCGCCTCGCGCTCGCAGGCGGTGCAGCAGGTCAAGTCGGGCAAGGTGCTG
>DATHJQ010000072.1:0-3885 GCA_035286505.1 Solirubrobacteraceae bacterium
CAGCCGTCCGCGCGCGCGGACGAGCGCACGCCGGCCGAGTACGGCGTGCGGCGCGGCGAGTACCTGCTGCTGACGGCCCACCGCGCCGGAAACGTCGACGACGCCGACCGCCTGCGCGCGCTCGTCGAGCTGATCGCGGCGCTGCCGGCGCCCGTCGTGCTGCCGCTGCACCCGCGCACACGCGCGCGGCTGCGCGAGAGCGGGCTGGCGGGCGAGCTGGAGGCAATCGACGGCCTGCGCATGACCGAGCCGCTGGGCTACGTGGCGTTCAGCGCGCTGCTGTGCCAGTCGCGAGCCGTGCTGACCGACTCGGGAGGCGTCCAGAAGGAGGCGTACCTTGCCGGGGTGCCCTGCGTGACGCTGCGTGCGAACACCGAGTGGGTGGAGACGGTGGCCGCCGGTTGGAACACGCTGGTCGACCTCGACGCCCGCGCCGCGCTTGCCGCCCTGGCGACACAGCCGCCGGGCGAGCGCCCGGCGCTGTACGGCGACGGGCGGGCGGCCGAGCGCTGCGTCGCGGCGATTGACGCGCTGCGCGGCGCCGGAGGCGACGCGGCATGAGCGACGAGGCCGGCGCCGCGATCCGCGTCGGCGTGGTCGGACTGGGCTACTGGGGACCGAACCTCGCGCGCAACCTCGCCGCGGTGCCCGGCTGCGAGCTGCGCTGGCTGTGCGACTCAGACCGGGCGGCGCGCGAGCGCGTCGCGGGGTCGTTTGCGGGCGTGGGTACGACCGACGAGCTCGACCGGCTGCTGCAGGACGACGAGCTCGACGCGGTCGTGCTGGCGACTCCCGTTCCCACGCATGCGGAGCTGGCCACACGTGTGGCGCAGGCCGGCAAGCACTGCTTCGTGGAGAAGCCGCTGGCCACGACCACGGCCGAGGCCGAAGCGGCGGTCGCGGCCGCCGCGAGCGCGGGCAAGCTGCTGATGGTCGGCCACCTGCTGGAGTACCACCCGGCGGTCACGCGGCTGAAGCAGCTCGTCGACGACGGTGAGCTGGGCACGCTCTACTACCTTTACGGCAACCGGCTGAACCTCGGCAAGCTGCGGGCCGACGAGAACGCGCTGTGGAGCCTAGGTGCACATGACGTTTCGGTCGCGCTGCACCTGATCGGCGAGGAGCCCGAGGAGTGCCTGGCGCACGGCGCCTCCTACGTGCGCGAAGGCGTCGAGGACGTGGTCTTCTGCTACCTGCGCTTCCCCTCGGGCATCGTCGCGCACCTGCATCTGTCGTGGCTTGACCCGCACAAGGAGCGCCGCCTGACGGTCGTCGGCGCGCGGCGCATGGCGACGTTCGACGACATGCTCGTCGAGGGCAAGCTGGCCCTCTACGACAAGGGCTTTGACGAGGACGCGCGCTCGTGGGGCGAGTACATCACCCGCTCTGGCGACATCTTCTCGCCGCGCATCGCCAACTCAGAGCCGCTGCGCCTGGAGTGCGAGCACTTCGTGCAGTGCGTGCGCAGCGGACAGACGCCGCGCTCGGACGGCGAGAGCGGGCTGCGCGTCGTGCGCGTGCTCGAGCAGCTGCAGCGCTCGCTTGAAGGCTGACGGCGCGAGCCGGCTGAGCGCCTCCCCCGCGCTCAGCCGTCTCGCCCCCTTGCCCCCGCTGCCCGGGCGTCGAACGCCCCGACCAAGCTCTTCGCTGCCTATGCCCAGCTCGCCGTGTGCCGGCGATCGCCGCCGTCCGCCGGCTGTTCGGGGTGCACACGGCGATCCCGGCGCAGCACCGGGCCCCTTCGCCCGCCGACCAAGCGCACGACGTAGGCGTCGCGCCGGCAGTCGTAACGGAACGCCGGCCTGAGAATCATCAGCCAGTGCCGGCGAACGTAATGGCGTGGTCGTCTAACGGTCCGCAAATCTCGTCATCCCTGACAGGGAAAGCATGTGCAGTTTGGCACATCGCGCTCGATTCGTGCAGTCAGCGCAGCTGCTCGGACGCCGGCGCGCTGAACGGCTTCTCCTCGTCGAGCGTTCCCGGGCCTGACAGCTCGAAGGCGCTGTGCAGGAGCTGCACGGCCTGCTGCACGCGATCGCGGTCGATCACGCAGGAGATCTTGATCGGCGAAGTCGAGATCATGTCGATGTTGACGCCCTCCCGGGCGAGCACGCCGAACACCTTCGCCGCGACTCCCGGGTGCGAGCGCATGCCGGCGCCGACGATCGAGACCTTGCCCATCTCCTCATGCGCATGCAGCTCGACGAACGCCTGACCCGTCAGTGGCTCAAGCGCGGCGCGGGCGGCGCGGAGATCCTCGCGTGGCAGCGTGAAGGAGATCTCCGCCTTGCCGCCAGCCGAGGAGGGCTCGTTCTGCACGATCATGTCGACGTTGATGTTCACCTCGGCGAGCGCCGCGAAGATGCGCGCAGCGGCGCCCGGCTCGTCGGGGACGCCGATCAGCGTCATCCGCGCCTCGGACGTCGAATGCGTGACGGCTGTGATCAGCGGCTGCTCCATCGTTTCTCCCTCCGCGACGACAACGGTACCTGGCGCGTCTTCGAATGACGAGCGGCAATGGATGCGCACGCCATGGTTTCGCGCGTACTCGACGGAGCGCAGCTGCAGCACGCCGGCGCCCGAGGCGGCCATCTCGAGCATCTCCTCGAAGGACACCGTGGCGAGCTTGCGCGCGTCGGGCACGATCCGCGGGTCGGCCGTGTAGACGCCGGAGACATCCGTGTAGATCTCGCACACCTCGGCCTCGAGCGCGGCCGCGACCGCCACGGCCGTCGTATCGGATCCGCCGCGGCCGAGCGTGGTCACGTTGCGCGCCGTGCCCGAAACCCCCTGAAAGCCCGCGACGAGCACGACGCTGTTCTCCTCCAACGCCGCCTTGATGCGGTCGGCGCGCACGTCGACGATGCGCGCCTTGGTGTGCGACTCGTCGGTGACGATCCCCGCTTGGGAGCCGGTCAGCGAGATGGCGCGATGGCCGAGGTCGTTGATCGCCATTGCACACAGGGCGCAGGAGATGCGCTCGCCGGTGGAGAGCAGCATGTCCATCTCGCGCGGGTCGGGCGCTTCGGAGACCTCGTCGGCCATCGCGATCAGCTCGTCGGTCGTCTTGCCGCGCGCCGACAGCACCGCGACGACGCGATGACCGAGCTCGCGCTTGTCGACGATGCGACGCGCGGCGCGCTTGATGCGCTCCGCGTCGGCGACGGACGTGCCGCCGAACTTCATCACGACCACTCCAGACATTCCCCGCAGGATATTGGCGATCAGAGCGAGCGACGGCCGGCGAGCGCCTTGCCGAGCGTGACCTCGTCGGCGTACTCCAGATCCGAGCCGACCGGCAGCCCGCTGGCCAGGCGCGTGACCGTCAGCTCGGGCGCGCGAACGCGCAGCTCCTCGGCGATGTGCAGCGCGGTCGCCTCGCCCGTCGTCGTCGGGTTCGTCGCCAGCACCACCTCGCGCACATGCTCTGCGCCGGCGCCGTTGGCGCTCGCGGCGGACGCCGAGGCGCCGTCCGGCGCCGGCGCGCCGTCGGGCCCCGGGAGGTCCGCTGCCCGCGCCGCGCCGTCCGGCGCCACGCGCGCGAACAGCTCGGCGATCTTCAGGTCCTCGGGGTCGATTCCTTCGATCGGCGACAGCGCGCCGCCGAGAACGTGGTAGACGCCCTGGTACTCGTGCGTGCGCTCCATCGGGATCACGTCGCTGGGCTCCTCCACCACGCAGATCACGCCGTGGTCGCGCCGCGAGTCCTGGCAGATGCGACAGCGTGGTTCGTCGGTCAGGTTGAAGCACACGTCGCACAGGCCGATGCGCTCCTTGACCTCACGAATGGACTCGGCCAGCGCAGCGGCGTCGTCGGCGGATGCGCGCAGGATGTGAAAGGCCAGGCGCTGCGCGGTGCGGTTGCCGATGCCGGGCAGCTTGGAC
>DATHJQ010000073.1:0-9357 GCA_035286505.1 Solirubrobacteraceae bacterium
CCAAGCACACGGCAGACACGCAGACACGCAATAGACCTCGAGGAGGGCACACGCAAATGGCGACGACGACAGAGACCCTCAGCAACTTCATCGACGGCCAGGCGGTCGTCTCGGCAGGCGACGTCGAACCGGTGCTCAACCCCGCCACCGGCGAGCAGCTCGCGCAGGCGCCGATCGCGACGCCGCAGGAGGTCGACGGGGCCGTGCGCGCAGCACGCACCGCCTTTGCGGGCTGGTCGAAGACGACGCCGGCGCAGCGTGCGGAGGCGCTGCTGGGCATGGCGGACGTGCTCGAGGAACACGGCGAGGAGATCGCGCGGCTGGAGGCGCTGAACGCGGGCAAGCCGATCGAAGCGGTCAAAGACGACGAGATCGCGGTGATGGTCGACAACCTGCGCTTCTTCGCCGGCGCGGCGCGGGTGCTGGAGGGACGCGCGGCGGGCGAGTACATGGAGGGATACACGTCCTTCACGCGCCGCGAGGCGGTCGGCGTGATCGGCCAGGTGACGCCCTGGAACTACCCGTTGATGATGGCCATCTGGAAAATCGCGCCGGCGATCGCGGCGGGTAACACGGTCGTGCTGAAGCCCGCGGAGACGACGCCGATCACGTCGCTGCGGTTCGCCGAACTGACGGCGGACATCCTGCCGCGGGGCGTGTTCAACGTGATCACCGGACCGGGCGAGCCGACCGGGGAGGCGCTGATCGGACACCCGGACGTCGACATGCTCGCGCTCACGGGATCGGTGGACACGGGCAAGCGCTTCGCGCGCACTGCCGCGGACACGCTCAAGCGCGTGCATCTCGAGCTCGGCGGCAAGGCCCCGGTGGTCGTGTTCGACGACGTCAGCCTGCAGGGCGCGCTGGAGACGATCGCCGGCACGGGCTACTACAACGCCGGACAGGACTGCACTGCGGCGACGCGTGTGCTGGCCGGCGCGAAGGTCTACGACGACGTCGTGTCGGGACTGACCGAGCAGGCAAAGGGGCTGGTGATCGGCGACACGCTCGCACCGGACACGACGCTCGGCCCGGTCAACTCGGCGCGCCAGCGCGAACGCGTGGAGGGCTTTCTGCAGCGCCGCCCCGACCGCGCGGAGATCGTCACCGGCGGCAAGCAGCCCGACCGTCCCGGCTTCTACTTGGAGCCGACCGTCGTGTCCGGTCTGGAGCAGGACGACGAGATGATCCAGCGCGAGATCTTCGGCCCGGTGATCACCGTGCAGCGCTTCTCAGACGAGCAGCAGGCGATCGAGTGGGCCAACAGCACGCGCTATGGCCTGGCCTCCTCGGTGTGGACGCGAGACGTCGGACGCGCGCTGCGCGTCTCGCGCGCGCTGCGCTTCGGCTGTGTGTGGATCAACGACCACATCCCGCTCGTCTCCGAGATGCCCCACGGTGGCTTCAAGGAGTCTGGCTACGGCAAGGACCTGAGCGTCTACTCCCTGGAGGACTACACGGTCGTCAAGCATGTGATGGCCAACCTCGAGTAAGCCGGTCGATGCCGTCGTTGCAAGAGCCCGTCAAGCCTGCTGCTACGGTCTCGATGCGAGCGGCGAAGTCGTTCGCGAGGTTCTTTGTCTTTGTTGGCGCTTCAGATGCGCGGATGGGGTCAGTCGAATCTCCATCCGCAGCGGCGGCCAGACGGTCGCCAGAAGGAGCACCAACACATGAAGCATGCAACGTTCGCCGACCTCGGCGTGTCCGAGGTCGTCGCAGGTGAGCTCGCCCAGCGCGGGATCGCCAAGCCTTTCGCAGTTCAGAGCATGGTCATACCCGACGTGCTCGCCGGCCACGACGTGCTGGCGCAGTCACCGACGGGGTCGGGCAAGACGCTCGCGTTCGGCGTGCCGATGGTCGAGCGCATCAAGGACTCAGACCCGCGGCCGTCGGCCCTCGTGCTCGCGCCGACGCGCGAGCTGGCAAGCCAGATCGTCGACGACCTGCGTCCGATCGCCCACGCCCGCGCGCTGTCGATCGCCGCTGTGTACGGCGGCGCAGGGATCGTCAAGCAGGCGCGCCTGGCCGGCCGCGCGCACATCCTCGTCGCCACGCCGGGGCGGCTGATGGACCTGATCGAGCGCCGCGACGTGTCGCTGCGCCAGATCAAGCTGCTCGTGCTCGACGAGGCCGATCGGATGCTCGACATGGGCTTTCGCCCGGTCGTCGACAGGATCGTCAAGATGTGCGCGCGCGAGCGCCAGACGCTGCTGTTCTCGGCGACGCTGCAGGGCGAGGTGGGGAAGGTCGCCAAGGCCTACACGCAGAACCCCCGCCGCCACGAGCACGCCCACTCGCAGGAGCGCAAGGGCGACATCGAGCACCGCTTCGTGACGGTCGCGCATGCGGGCAAGGTCGGGCAGCTCGTCGCAGAGCTGAGCGCCGCCGAACGCGGGCTGACGCTCGTGTTCGTGCGCACCAAGCGCGGCGCGGACCGATTGGTCAAGCGCCTGGCGAGCAGCCGTGTGCACGCGGTGGCGATGCACGGCGACAAGTCTCAGGGTCAGCGCGAGCGCGCACTGGCGAACTTCGAGTCGGGCGTCGTCGACACGCTGGTGGCCACGGATGTCGCCGCGCGCGGCATCGACGTCGCGAACATCACGCACGTGATCAACTACGACATTCCGGCCACGCGCGAGGACTACGTGCACCGCATCGGGCGCACGGCGCGCGCGGGCGCGAGCGGCGTGGGCGTCACGCTGGTGACGCACGAGCAGAAGCGCGAGCTGGCGGGAATGATCGGCGGACTCGGACTGCACCGCGAGCTGGAGCTGGGGGGATTGATCGCCAGCTCGACCGCCCAGCGCAACGGCTCGGCGGCGAGGCCTGGCGCACCGCGTCGCCGCCGCCGTCGCCACGCGCCGGCGGGCGCCTAGGAGCGGCGCCCGAGCAGCCGCCGCCGCCCGGCGGCTGACTGGCTGGACAGCGCTGCACAGCTCTGCACAGCTCTGCCGATGATTGCTCACGAGGATTTAGACCCGCTGATACGGACTGTCGGCAGTCCAAACGCCGGCCGTCTCAGCTAACGTCGCGCCTGTGAACGGTTCGATTCCGCCGGATTCCGAGCCGGGCGAGCCGCCTTCAGAGAACGCCCGCTCGGACGCAGGGCTACTTCGCGATTACGACATATTGCGCCTGCGGGCGCCCAATCCGGGGCCTTTGACGCTCACGGGGACGAACACGTGGGTGGTCGGCCGGCGTCCCGCCTACGTGGTCGACCCCGGACCGCTGCTGGACTCCCACCTGCGGAGGCTGATGGCGGCGATCGAGTCGCGCGGTGGGCTCGGCGGAGTGGTGCTGACGCATGACCACCCCGACCACAGCGAAGCGATCGAGACGCTGCTGGAAGTGCATCCGGCGCCACTGGCCGCCGGAAGCGGCGACGTCGACGTCAAGCTCGCGGAGGGCATGCGTCTCGGCCCCTTCCAGGCCGTCTACACGCCCGGGCACGCGGAGGACCACTTCGCGCTGGTGGGCGACGGCGCCTGCTTCACCGGGGACGCCGTGCTCGGGGACGGCAGCGTGCTGATCACACCGCACCCGGGCGCGATGTCGGGCTACCTGCTTGCGCTCACACGGCTGCGCCTGCGCGAAGACTTCAACGTTCTGTGCCCCGGCCACGGCGAGGTCGTGTGGGAGGCGCGGGCGAAGCTCGACGAGTACATCGCGCACCGCATCGATCGCGAAAACCGCCTGCTGGTCGCGCTCAACGAAGGCCTGCGCACGGTGCCGGATCTGCTCGCGGCCGTGTGGCCGGAGGTGCCGCCGGAGCTGCGCAAGGCCGCCACGGCGACGCTGGCGGCGCATCTTGACAAGCTCGAGGACGACGAGGTGCTCCCGCACGGTGTGCAGCGCCCGGGATTGCAAGTCGACAAATGGTGAGCTCGTCGGCGGCTCACACGAAGCGCGGATACAGCGACATGCCACCGTCGACGAACAGCGTGGCGCCCGTCACGTAACTCGCCTGCTCCGACGCCAGCCACGCGACGGCCTGGGCAATGTCGCCGACGTGTCCCCAGCGCCCGAGCGGAACCTCCGCGAGCACGGTCGCGCTTGCCTCTGCGTTTTCGAGCACCGACTTGTTGATCGGGGTGTCGACCGCGCCAGGCGCGACGTTGACGACGCGGATGCCCAGCGGCGCGAGCTCCTTGGCGATCGACTGCGCGAACAGCTTCAAGCCCCCCTTGGATGCGCAGTAGTGCGAGAAGCGCTCCCATGCGATCCGCTCGTGGACGCTTGAGATGTTGACGATCGTGCCCGGCGTCTTGCGGTCGCGCATCGCGCGCGCCGCCTCTCGCGCGCAGAGGAACGCGCCGGTGAGGTTGACGTCGATCACTTTCCGCCACGCCTCCAGCGGCATGTCAAGCAGCTCGTAGGGATGCTCGACTCCAGCGTTGTTGACCAGCAGGTCGACACCGTCGAATGCGGCGGCAGCGGCGGCGAACGCGCCCTGCACGTCGGTCTCGCTGGAAACGTCCATCGCCACGGCGAGCGCCTTGGCGCCGGCTCTCTGGATCTCGTCGACCATCCGTCGCGCCTCGTCGGGCGAGCCGACGTAGTTGACCGCGACGGCGGCGCCGTGCGCTGCGAGCTCGAAGCACACCGCTTGACCGATGCCGGAGTCACCGCCGGTGACGATCGCTCGCCGGCCGTTCAGCAGGCGCGCGTTCGGGGGGTGCAGCTGGAAAGACGGTTCGGTCACGGCGGCTCGCGCTGAAGCCTACCCCGCTACCGTTCTCGCACGATGGCTCCGCGCGTCCCCTCTTCCGGCAAGCGCGCGCAGGGCTCGCCTGGCGCTCGTACGAGGCGTCGCACGGCGACGTTCGGTGCCTCGCCGGCGAGCGCACCTTCGTCTCGAGGCTTCGCCACGAGCTCGCCCTTTCCGCCGATCGCCGACTACGGCTTTCTGTCGGACTGTCACACCGGTGCGCTGGTCGCCTCAGACGGATCGATCGAGTGGATGTGCCTGCCGTACTTCGACTCGCCGTCGGTGTTCGGCGCGCTGCTCGACCGCGGGGCTGGCAGCTGGCGCGTCGGCCCCTACGGCCTGTACGTCCCCGCCGGCCGGCGTTACATCCCGGGCACGAACATGATCGAGACGACGTGGATGACGCCGCAGGGCTGGATCCGCGTCGTCGACGCGCTGGCCATCGGCGAATGGCACGACAACGAGCATGGTTCCAGCCACACGCGCCCGCCCACGGACTTCGACGCCGACCACCTGCTCGTGCGCATGATCGAATGCGTTCAGGGTCAGGTCCAGGTCGAGATCGTCTGCGAGCCGATGCTCGACTATGGCGCCACGCCGGCGCAGTGGAGCAAGGTCGAGCTCGAAAGTGAAGAGCCGGACGCCTGCGCGATGGACGCCACCGACGGCGAGACGGTGTTCAGGCTGCTCAGCGACATCCGCCTGGGCATCGAGGGAAACCGCACGCACGGACGCCACACGATGGTCGAGGGCGAGAAACGCTTCTGCGCGATCTCCTGGACGGAGGCGCGCGGCGGCCCACATTCGGCGACGCAAGCCGAGCAAATCCTCGAGAAGACCGGACATTTCTGGCGAGGCTGGCTGGCCGAAGGCACCTATCCGGACCACCCGTGGCGCCGTCACCTGCAGCGCTCGGCGCTCGTGCTGAAGGGCTTGACTTTCATGCCGACCGGTGCGCTCGTCGCGGCGCCCACCACCTCGCTCCCAGAGACGCCCGGCGGCGAGCGCAACTGGGACTACCGCTACTGCTGGATGCGCGACGCATCGTTCACGCTGTGGGCGCTGCACGTCCTTGGCCTGGACTGGGAGGCGGACGACTTCATCGAGTACGTCGCGGAAGTTCCGCGCAACGAGGACGGCTCGCTGCAGATCATGTACGGAATCAGGGGAGAGAAAGACCTGCAGGAGTCCACGCTGGACCATCTCAAGGGCTACGAGGGCGCACAGCCGGTGCGCGTGGGCAACGGCGCCTACTGCCAGCGTCAGAACGACGTCTTCGGCGCGGTGCTGGACTCGGTGTACCTGCACTCCAAGAAGCGCGACCACATTCCCGAGCGCCTCTGGCCGGTGCTGATCGATCAGGTGCAATGCGCAGCCGCAGCGTGGAAGGAGCCCGATCAGGGGATCTGGGAGGCGCGCGGCGAGCCCCAGCACTACGTGTCCTCCAAGCTGATGTGCTGGGTCGCGCTCGATCGCGGGGCGCGACTGGCTGAACGTCGCGGCCACGACGAGCCCGCCAAGCAGTTCCAATCGCTCGCCGACGAGGTGCGCGAGAACCTCCTCGAGCATGGCGTGAGCTCGCGTGGCGTCTTTCGCCAGCACTACGGCACCGACGCGCTGGACGCGTCGACGCTGCTCGTGCCTCTGCTGCGCTTCCTGCCGCCCGACGACGAACGGGTGCGCGCCACGGTCTGCGCGATCAGCGACGAGCTGACCGAGAACGGCCTGGTGCTGCGCTATCGCACCGAAGAGACCGACGACGGACAGCACGGCAAGGAGGGCACGTTCTTGATCTGCTCCTTCTGGCTGGTCTCCGCGCTGTCGGAGATCGGCGAGGACCGCCAGGCCGAACACCTGTGCGAGCGGCTGCTGTCCTACTCCTCCCCGCTGGAGCTCTACGGCGAGGAGCTCGAGGCGTCGAGCGGTCGCCACCTGGGCAACTACCCGCAGGCGTTCACGCATCTCGCGCTGATCAACGCCGTGACGCACGTGATCGCCGCGCAGCAGGACGGCTGACGGCGCGCGCCGGCGCTCGCCCTGACGGCGGGCGGGTCAGTAGCCGGGGTCGCCCGGCAGCAGCACGCGTGCGACCTCGCCCTCGAGCAGCACCTTCGGCTCGACCGGTTGCACATCGCGCTCGCGCGCATAGGCGATCAGCTCCTCCACCGACGCGAAGCCGCTGAGCTGCTCGAGGTGCTTGATCGTGGGGAAGACCAGGGCGATCCGCTGCGCCGCGTGCGCCTCCAGCGCCGCGTTAGGCGTGAACCAGCCGAGCTCAACCACCTCCTCGCCGTCGACTCGCGGCTGCTGTCCGTCGGGCAGCGGCGCCAGGAAGAAGTGCGTGTCGAAGCGGATCTGCACCTGGGCGGGCGTTATCCAGCGCGAGAACTTGACCAGCGCGTCGGGATCGTCAAGCTCGATCGCGGCCTCCTCGCGCAGCTCGCGGATCGCCGCCGCTCGATGCGCCCGGTCGCCGTCGCCCTCGTGCGCGTCCACGGCGCCGCCCGGGAAGACCCAGACGCCCCCCATGAAGCGCGCCTTGGGCGTGCGCCTGACGAGCAGCACCTCCAGGGACTCGGCCGCGCCGCGAAGCACGATCACCGTCGCGGCCTGTCGGGGCGCCGTCGCGGGGCCGGGGTTGTAGTTCTCGCCGGAGGCGGCCGGCTCGCTCTCCCCGCGCGTGCTCATCCGCTGACCCTACCTGCCGCTAGTCTTTTGCGCATGAGCACCTCCACGACGACACTTCAGCGCTGGATCTGCGAGTCGTGCGGATTCATCTATGACCCCGACGAGGGCGATCCGGACGGCGGCATCCCCGGGGGCACGTCCTTCGACGACATTCCCGACACCTGGTTCTGTCCGGTGTGCGGGGCGCGTAAGCGCGACTTCGTCCCCTACGAGGACTAGGACGCCCGCTTCCTAGGGCGCTGTGGCCGCCCCGGGCGTCAACAATTGGGATCGACTCCTCGCGTTCGATCGCGAGCACGTCTGGCATCCCTATGGCGCGCTCGGAGGTGCGCTTGCGCCGCTGCCGGTCGCCTCGGCGCAGGGGGTGCGGCTGACGCTGGCCGACGGGCGCGAGCTGATCGACGGCATGTCGTCGTGGTGGTGTGCGATACACGGCTACTGTCACCCGGCGCTCGATCGCGCGATCGAGCGCCAGCTGCAGCGCATGGCGCACGTGATGTTCGGGGGTCTCACGCACGAGCCGGGCGTGCTCCTGGCCGAGCGCCTGCTCGCGCTCGCGCCGGACGCGCTGGACGCGGTGTTCTTCGCCGACTCGGGTTCTGTGTCGGTCGAGGTGGCGATCAAGCTGTGCTTGCAGTTCCAGCGCGCACGCGGGCGTCGGGGCAGGACACGGCTATTGACGGTCAAGGGCGGCTATCACGGCGACACGTTCGGCGCGATGGCCATATGCGATCCGGTGGGCGGGATGCACAGCCTGTTCGCGGGCGTGCTCGCCGAGCATGTGTTCGCCGATCGCCCACCCGACGGGTTCGACGCCGGCCTGGACGAGCACTGGGCGGCGCACGTGAGCGAGCTGGTCGCGCGTCACGCCGACGAGCTGGCCGCGATCGTCGTGGAGCCGGTAGTGCAGGGAGCGGGGGGGATGCGCTTTCACTCGCCGGCGTGCGTGGCGCTGCTGCGCGAGCTTTGCGACGAGCACGGCCTGCTGCTCGTGCTGGACGAGATCGCGACCGGCTTCGGGCGCACGGGCGAGCTGTTCGCATGCGAGCATGCGGCGCTCGCTCCGGACGTCATGTGCGTGGGCAAGGCGCTGACCGGCGGCTACATGACGCTCGCCGCGACGCTTTGCACGCATCGGGTCGCCGAGGTCGTCTGCGCCGGCGAGGGACGCGGCCTGATGCACGGCCCGACGTTCATGGCCAACCCGCTTGCCTGCTCGGTCGCGCTCGCGTCGCTGGACTTGCTCGCGCAGGAGGACTGGCGCGGGCGCGTTTTGGCGATCGAGCGCGGCCTGCAGGCAGGACTGCAGCCGGCGCGCGGGCTGCCCGGCGTGATGGACGTGCGCGTGCTCGGCGCCATCGGCGTGGTGCAGCTGAGCCACGAGGTCGACATGACAGCCGCGACCGCGGCGGCCGTCGCGCACGGCGTGTGGCTGCGCCCGTTTCGTGACCTCGTCTACGCGATGCCGCCGTACGTGATCGGCGAAGCGGACCTGACGCGTGTGACCGACGCGATGCTTGCCGCGGTCGACCGCAACTAGCCACGGATCGCCCGCAGCTCGGCTGGGCTGCGGCTCGGCCCGGCTCAGGCCGGCTGCGGCGCCGGGCTCGCCCGGGCGATGCGCGCGAGCAGATCGAGCCGCAACATGCTCGAGGGGGGCAGCCGCCGGCTGCCGACGCGCTCGAACGCCTGGTACACGACGCGGTCGCGCGCGGCCGCCCGGTAGAGCCGTCGCTCGATCGGATTGATCGGCCGGCCGTTGGCGATGTCGGCGATCATCAGGTAGTGCGCGAGCAGACGCCGGCGATGCACGCGGCGGTACCGATCGAGCGCCGCGTCGATCGCACCGTCGCCGCCGTCCAACGCGTCCGCCGTCTCCTGCACGAGCCAGTCGGCGCTCTGAAAGGCCCAGCCACAGCCCACTCCCCACAGTGGATCAGCGGCGAGTGCGGCATCGCCGA
>DATHJQ010000074.1:0-7573 GCA_035286505.1 Solirubrobacteraceae bacterium
AAGGCGTTCGAGAGGCCGGGCAGCCGCCGTTTGTTCATCAGCAGCAGGCGCGAGGAGCCGACCGTTCCAGCCGCGAGAATCAGCGTCGGCGCTTGCACCTGGCCGTCCTCGCCGTCGCCAAGGTGCTTGAACGTGACGCACCAGTCCCCCCCGGCGCTGGGGGGAATGATCTTCTGCGCGAGGTGCAGCGGGCGCACCTGCGCCCCGTGGGCCTTGGCGCGCGCGATGTAGGTGATGTCGACCGTGTTCTTGGCGTGTATCGGACAGCCGACGTCACAGCGCCCGAGGTTTTGGCAGCCCTCCTGCTCGACCCCGCTGAATGGGTGCTTCCGCCTCTCGCCGAAGTGGATCGCGAGCGGCAGCAGCTCGGCCTCCTTGCCCACGTGCCGTCCCGCCGCCGCGAATGCGCGCACCTTCTCGAGCGCAGGGTCGGGCGGGGTCGTGCGGGGTTGCAGCGCTTCCTCGGTCTTGTCGTACCACGGGTCGAGCGCCGCGCGATCGATCGCCGCCGGCCAGTCTCTCTCGAACACTGCCTCCGGCGCTCGAAGCTGAACGTTGGCGTAGACCAGCGACCCGCCTCCCACGCCCGCGGCGGTGATCACGCAGACGTCCCTCATCATCCGCACGTCGAACATTCCCCCGGGGTTCACCGATTCGTGCCACAGCAGCTCAGGGGCTTCGGTCGGCTCTGAAGGGAAGTCCTCGCGCTTGAACTCCCGCCCGCGCTCCAGGACGCAAACGCGCTTGCCCGCTTCGGCCAAGCGGCACGCCGCTATGCCGCCCCCGAAGCCGGAGCCGACGACGACAGCGTCAAAGGACTCAGACACGCCTCGATGATATATCGGTACGGTTCCATTAAGCGAGCACTCTTCCAAAGTCGTACCTCTTTAAGCCACGCGCATGGCTCCACCAGCAGGGACTCGGCGCGTGCTGGCCTGCCGGTCGGCGACCGGATCATGCCGCCTCTCCCCTCTCGGCGACGATGAGCTCGAGGCTTCCCCATACGGTGCGCCAGCGCTGCTGCACTTTCACGTCGCCAAAGTCGGCACGCACGAGCAGCGACGGAAGGCGTCCGGCGGCATGATCGGCGGTGTTGGCAAAGCCATCCAGCAGTCGCAGCATGAAGAAGCCAACGTGCGTCATCGGATCCCGAGGGCGCCCCCAATCGGCGATCACGAGCCGCCCGGCGGGGACCAGCACGCGCCAGGCCTCCCTCAGCGCTTCCTGCTTGTCGGCCGGCGAGAGATGGTGCAGCAGCAAAGACGCCACCACCACGTCGACCGTCCCATTCTCGACGGGCAGCTCGCCGGCCAGGCTCTTGGTGAAGCGCACCCTTTCACCGAATCGTGCGCACTTCTCGCGGGCGAGCGCGAGCACGGCCTCGTCGCCGTCGACGCCCAAGACCCGCACCGAGGGGTCTGCCTCGGCCAGTCGACTCGGGACGCTGCCGGTGCCACAGCCCATGTCCAGCACGACGCGCGAATGAGAGCCGGCGAGCACCGCGTCGATCAGCCCGCCGCGGAAGGCTCGCTCGCGCATCGTAAGCGCCATCAACGGGTCATACAGCGCCGTGAGCCAAGTGCGGCCAGCGGCCGGCACATACCTCTGCTCAGTGGACATGGACATCGGTCATTCGCGTCTGGCGTTCGCCGCAGGATGCGCTCTCGTGCGCCGCGCGATCGACCTCGAAGGCGTGCAGGCAGTGCTCTGAGCAGAAGTGCAACGTCTGTCCGCCGAAGTCCCTGCGGATCGCCTTGGCCCTGTCGACCTTCATACCGCACACCGGATCGGTCACGCCACGACGACGCGTCAGCCAAAGCAGTCCGGCGAAGACCATCGCTGCGAGCAGGTTCAGCCCCAGCTTGTAGTCGACGGCCACAGTGCCGAAGATGTCCCCACGCGAGGGCCGCGGCCCGGTCGGCATGAGCCCCAGACCGCTGAACAGCCCATCGACGATCAACGCCGCAACGACCATCGTCACGAACATCAGCGCGACGATGCGCAGCGCATAGCGGGCGCCGTAGTACTTTCGGTAGATCGCGATGATCGGAAGCACGATCAGGTCGGCGAATAGAAACGCCAGAACCCCGGCGAAGCTGATCCCACCCGACCAAAGCACGGCCGCCAGCGGAACGTTGCCCACCGAGCACACGAAGCTCAGCACGGCGATGATCGGGCCGACGATCACGTTCTCGACCGCCCCGAGCGCCCCGCCGGTGTGCTCGAGAAAGAGGCCGTTGAAAAAGCCCTCGCCGAGCTGTGCGATGAAGCCCGCCAACAGGAAGCCGGTCAGGAGCTCCTTCCACAGCATCTGCCAGTCCCCGCGGAAGTTGTGAGCGACGTCAGACCAGGCGGACATCGACGTGAGCCGCCGCCGCCAGCTCAGCTCTTCGCTTGCCGCATGGTGCTGATGTCCCGCGTCCGCCTCGCGGGCGTGCTGGCGCGCCTGCTCCTCCAAGCGAGGCGAGACGAACACTCTCAGAAGTACCGCCATCAGCGCGATCATCAAGAGGCCGCCGAGGTACTCGGCGAGTGTGAACTGCCACCCGATCAGCACCCACAGGACCAGACCGAGCTCCCATACGAGGTTGGTCGAGGCGAACTGAAAGGTGAGCGCGGTGGCGGCCGACGCGCCCTTCTGAAACAGGCTCTTGGCTATCGCAATCGCGGCATAGGAGCACGAGCTCGACGCCGCGCCCAGGCCGGTCGCCAGCGCGACCGGCCTGGCACCCGATCCCGACAGCGATCTCTCGATGCGCTCGCGCGGCACCCAGGCCTGCACGATGCCCGAGATCGCAAAGCCGAACACCAGCGCCCACCACACCTCCCAGGCCATCAGAAACGAGTCCTTCAGGCCGTGCCAGATCACTTCCAGGACGTCCATCAGATCGCTCCTCGTGGGGTCATCTGTTGAACCTAGCATACCCCCCCAGGGTTTATTGCTAGCATGTCCGCATGGCCAGCGACAGCACCGCGCCCGTGCGCGGCTATACGGCGAGCAAGGATCAGCTGCAGACGCGCCTGCGGCGTATCGAGGGGCAGGTGCGCGGCATCGAGCGAATGGTCGACGAGGACCGCTACTGCATCGACGTCCTCACGCAGATCGCGGCGATCCAGGCCGCGTTGGACAAGGTCGCCTTGGGCCTGCTGGACGACCACGCCCACACCTGCGTGATCGCGGCCGAGCCCGACGCGCGCGATGCACGCACCGCCGAGATGATGGCCGCGGTCGGGCGCCTCATGCGCCGCGGCTGATCGCAATCGCTCGCGACGGCGAGCGCTCGCACCGCTTGCCCCACCGGCTCGAGCAGACGATCGGCCACCGACCCTGAGGCCTACTCTCGCGGACAGCGTCCAGCGGCGTCGCACGCCGTTCACGCCGGGCGGCCAGTCGGCCGATATTGCCGTGTGGGCGGACCTGAGAACGCAGCAATGGACGTCTCCGCGATGCGCATGCGCGAAGCGACGATCGCGGCGGGAATCTGGCTGACGTTCGGCATCGGCGCGCTCGGCGAGGTCTACGTGGCGCTCACGTTGCAGCGCCCCAATCGCCCCGGCCTGGCCGTGCTGTTCGCGCTCGCCGTGCTGTCAGCGGCCCTGATCATCCTCCTGCCGCGCGAGCGCATCGTGCGCAGCCGCCTGCGCGAGCCGTTCTTCCTCGCATGGAGCCTGCTCGACTTCGCCATGCTCGTCTTCGGCACGCTCGCCGACGGCGGCACCGCCAGCCCGCTCGTTCTCGTCTTCTTCATCCCTGTCGTCTTTTCATCGATGTCCTACCCGCTCGCCTCCGTCGTCCTCGTGGGCGTCGTCAGCGTCATCAGCTTTCTCGCAGTCGCGCTGACCGCAGGCGGATCGAGCTGGGCCTACCAGGGAGCGTTCGCCGGCGCGCTGGCGTGCACCGCCGCCATGAGCGCGTGGCAGGCCCAGAACCACAAGCGCCAGCACAAGCTGCTGGCGACCGCCTCTCGCACCGACCCGCTGACCGGCTGTCTGAACCGCCGCGGCTTCGAGGAGCGCGCCAACGCCCAGATCGCCGCAATGCAGCGCCGCCAGCGCCGCGGCGCGGTGCTCGTGCTCGACATCGACTACTTCAAGCCGGTCAACGACACACTCGGACACGCCGCCGGCGACGAACTGCTCTGCTGGGTCGCGCAGACGCTCCAGCGCGTCGTTCGCCCCACCGACGCAGTCGGCCGGCTCGGCGGCGACGAGTTCGCCGTGATGCTCCCCGAGCTCGACGCGGCGCAGGCCCGAGATGCGGTCGACCGCATCGCCGAGGCGCTGCGCGAGCGCGCCCCCGTCTCCTGCGGACTGGCGATCTTCCCCGACGACGGCGCAAACCTCGAGTACCTGTGCCGCAGCGCCGACGTGCGCCTCTACGCATCGCGCAGAGGACGCCGCGTGGGCGCGCGACCCGCGTCCTGGGCCGTAGAGCCCTCGACCTCCGACGCCGGGGCGCGCGGGACGCTCGCAGAACCGCCCACCGCGCCGCAGGCGCCGGGCGTCGCGGCGAACCTTTGGCGCGCGACGCTCGACGCGATCCCTTCTCGTTCGACACACGCTGGCGCCGCCGGTGCCACCACCCCGCCGGCCGAGCTGTATGACCAGATCGACGCCTCCGTCATATGCACGGACATGCAGGGCAAGGTCATCGGCTGGAACGGCGGCGCCGAAGCGCTCTACGGCTGGACCGCCGAGGAGGCCGTCGGGCGCAACGCCAGGGAGCTGGTAGTTCCCGACGACGCCAGCGCGGCCGAGCAGCTGGTCGACCAGCTCAGCGCAAACGGCCACTGGGACGGCGAGCTGCTCGTGCGGCGCAAGGACCGCTCGCTGTTCACCGTGTACGTGCGCAACCGGCTCGTGTTCGACGAGGCCGGCGATCCGGCGGCGATCGTCGGCGTCGCCGTCGACATCTCCGCTCGCGTCGCCGCCGAGACCGAGCTCGCGCAGTCGCGCGACTACGCCCAGGCGGTCACCGAATGCATGGGCGAGGGCCTGTTCACGACCGACCACGACGGCCGCGTGACCTACGTCAACCGCGCCGCGCAGACGATGCTCGGCCAGCAGGGTTGCGGCGAGCTCGTCGGCAAGCTGGTCCGCACGGGCGACGACGGCGTGCTCAAGCCCTTCGCCGACAGCGCCATCGGACGCGCCTTGAGCACCGAGACGACCGTGCGCGTCGAGGATGACCTGCTGCGCGTCGGCGACGGCCGCGACCTGCCGGTCGCCTACACGGCCTCGCCCTACCACACCGACGACGGGCTGCAGGGCTGCGTGGTGATCTTCCAGAACATCTCCGAGCGCAAGCGGCGCGAGGCCGACAAGCAGCGCGACCTGGAGACGCTGGCCTGCATCAACCGCGTCGAGGAGGCGATCCTCGAGGACCGTTTCCTCCTCTACGCCCAGCCGATCATCGACCTGCGCAGCCGTCAGACCGTGCAGCACGAGCTGCTGCTGCGCATGTGCGAAGCGGACGGTCGAATCGTCGCCCCGGGCGAGTTCCTGCCGGTGGCCGAGCAGTACGCGCTGATCGGCGAGATCGACTGGTGGGTCATCAAGCGCGCCACGCAGCTCGCCGGCGAAGCATGCCCAGTGCAGCTCAACGTGTCCGCGCGCTCCGTCTGCGATCCCGACGTGCTCGAACACATCGAGCGGAGCATCGAGCAGTGCGCGGTCGCGCCGGGGCTGCTCGTCTTCGAGATAACAGAGACGGCCATCGTCGTCGACGAGCACGCTGCGCGCACGTTCGCAGAGCGCGTGCAGGCGCTCGGCTGCAAGGTCGCCCTCGATGACTTCGGCACCGGCTACGGCAGCCTCACCTATCTCAAGCAGATCCCCGTCGACTACCTGAAGATCGACATCGAATTCGTCCGCGATCTCGCCCGCAACAGCGCCAGCCGCCACGTCGTGCAGGCGCTCGTCGCGCTCGCCAAGGACTTTGGCGTGCAGACCGTCGGCGAGGGCGTCGAGGATGCCGAGACGCTGGAGCTGTTGGCGCAGCTCGGCGTCGACTATGCCCAGGGCTACCACATCGCACGACCCGAGCACTTCGCCGAGCGCCCCGGCGATCGCAGCCAGCCACCGACGATCCAGGCGCGAGCCGTCGAGCGCCCGCGGTCGCCAAGCGCACGGCAACGACTGGTGGGAGCCGGCAGCTCCGACTGACACACCCGGAGCGCGATACTGCGCGCAGGTGCTGCGGCTCGTCACGATCCCGATCAGCCATTACTGCGAGAAGGCGCGCTGGGCGCTCGCGCGCGCCGGCCTGCCCTATCGCGAGGAGCGCCACGTCCAGGGCATTCACCGGATCGCTGCGCGCCGGGCTGGCGGCGGCTCGACGGTGCCCGTGCTCGTGACGCCCGAGCAGGCAATCGGCGAGTCGCGCGAGATCCTCGCCTGGGTCGACCGGCGCACGCCGGCGCAGCGTCGGCTGTTTCCCGTCGAGCACGCCGCGCGCAGCGAGGTCGAGGCGCTGTGCACGCGCTTCGACGACGAGCTCGGGCCCAGGGGGCGGCGGCTGATGTACGCGCATCTGCTCAACGACCGACCGCTGGCGATGCGCTTCAACAACGAGGGCGTGCCGCCCTGGGAGAACCGCGCCATCCGTGCCGGCTGGCCGCTGTTCGAGCGGATCATCCGCCACGTGCTTGACATCCGGCCGGGTATCCAGGTCGACGACGAGGCGGCCGTCTGGCGCGAGTTCGACTTCGTCGCAGCGCTGCTGGCCGATGGACGTCCGCACCTCTGCGGCGAGCGCTTCAGCGCCGCCGATCTGACCTTCGCCGCGCTGTCTGCAGCCGTCGTCGTCCCGCCCATCTACGGAGTCGCGCTCCCACAGCCGCAGCAGATGAAGCCGCCGACCGCCGACCTGGTGCAGCGCGCGCGAGCGCACCCCGCCGGCGCGTACGCGCTGTCGCTGTTCGCCCGTCGCGACAGGCTTTGAAACCGCATCGCCCGCGGGGCCGCCCGCGGGGCTTCCCCAAGGCGTGCCCGCGTACGCGATCGGCAAGCCGGGTTCGCCGCGGCGTCGCCGCGTCTACGCCCCGACGCTCGCCTGCGTCCTCTCGCGCAGGCGCTCACGCTGCGGCTCGACGGTGAACTTCGGATCGCGCGCGGAGGCCATCCCAGCCTCGAACAGCCCGAAGCGCGTGAGCGCAGAGCCGGCCAGCAGCGCCGCCCCGCTGAGCGCAGCCGACAGGCGGCTGCGCTCGGCGAGCGTCGCGGCGCCCAGCGCCCCGCCGGCAGTCAGAGCCTTGGCGGCCTTCAGGCGCTTGCCCGCGCGTCCCTCGTGCAGCGCCTGCGCGACCATCCCGAGGCGACGCTGCAGCAGCTGCTCGGCGGCGAGCTCCGCCGCGGAGCCGAGAATCGCCATGCGCCGCGCGGGCGCGCTCTCGTGCGCCGGCGCGGCGAGCAGTCCGAAGCCGCCTGCCGCGCTCGCCGCCGAGCCGACGAACAGGAACGGCAGCTCGCGGTGTCCACCGTGCCAGGCGGGGACAGCCGTGTTGGCGATCAGCGCGGCCGTGTAGGAGGCCACGCCCGCCCCCAGCGCGCCCGCGCCGACCGACGCGGCGCG
>DATHJQ010000075.1:0-2987 GCA_035286505.1 Solirubrobacteraceae bacterium
CGCCCCAGCATAGGTGCGCGGGCGGCCGACCGCTCCCCGACGGGACGCGCGCTGCGGCGGCGATATAGCTACCAGACGGTCCGGGAACGTGGGCGAGCATGGCCGCGGATCGCTCGGTCCTTCGTCACCAGCGGCAGATCATGCTCGACGGCCGTCGCATAGATCAGCCGGTCCGCCGGATCGCGCGGAAACGACGACGGCAGCGCGACAGCCGTGTCCGCGATCGCCGGAGTGACGCCTATCGTCCGCAGCTGAGAAGCCAGGCCCTGAAGCCACGAGCGGATCGGAATGTTCAGCAGGATCCGCTCATTGCGTGCCAGCCACGCAAGCTCGAACCACGAAATCGCAGCTATCGCGAGCTCGTCGGCGAGATCGAGCGTCTCGCGTGCGGGCGCGCTGATGCGCTGCGGCTCAGCCGACAACCAGTGGACGACGTGTGTATCGAGCAGGACCGCGCCCACGCCTCAGGCAGCGTTCCAGGGAGCTTCGGTCGAAAACAACTGCTCCTCGTCGCCTGCCGTCGTCGCGACTCCCTCGAACGAGCCTTTCAGCGTACGGGCGCCATGCGCAGGCACAAGCCGAGCCACGGTGCGCCCATGCTTGGTGATCTCGATCTCCTCGCCTGCCGCAGCATCGTCGAGCAGCCTCAGAATCCGTGCCTTCGCGTCTGTAGCGGTCACTTGCCTGGTCATATGGCCAGTATAGCGGTCACGTCGTGGCTCAGCCGCCCGCTGGGTTCGGCCCCTTCACGGTCCGCAACGGCCTGACCTCGGCGACTGGCTCGGGGCTGTCGTGCGAGAGCTCGGCGACCGTTCTTTCCAATGCGCCGATGCGGCTGGCCAGGCCCTGAATCGCCTCGGCGATCGGGTCCGGCAGGTGAATCCAGTCCGCGTCGGGACCCTCCGCGCGCCGCCCTTCGACGCGCACGGGATGGCCCGGGTTGCCGACGACTGTCGAGTTGGGCGGCACGTCGGTGATCACCACGCTGTTCGCGCCGATCTTCGCCCCGTGACCGATCGTGATCGGGCCGAGCAGCTTCGCGCCAGAGCCGATCGTCACGTTGTCCTGCACCGTCGGGTGGCGCTTGCCCGTTGCGAAGCCCGTGCCCCCCAGCGTGACGCCCTGATACAGCGTCACATTGTCGCCGATCTCCGCCGTCTCCCCGATCACTACCCCCGTACCGTGGTCGATGAAGAGCCCGCTGCCGATGCGTGCGGACGGATGGATCTCGACACCGGTCAGCATGCGCGTGATCATCGAGATCAGCCGTGGCATCAGCGCCACGCCAGCCACGTCGAGCGCATGCGCGACGCGATGGGCAAGCAGTGCGTGAATGCCCGGCCACGTGGTCAGGATCTCCAGCTGGCCGACGTCGCGCGCGGCCGGATCGCGCGTGCGCGCGGCCTGGACATCGCGGCGCACCTCCTTGACGACGCGCGCGAGCTCAAAGCCGGCCATATCCAAAGCGTAGCCGAGATAGTTGACCGCGCAGCGACTTTCTCGCACGTGGCTCGTGGCCGCACGCCTGGGTCGCGTCAGGGTGCGAAAAAGGCCTGCGACACGTAGCGCTCGCCCGAGTCGGGCATTATCAGGACGATCCGCTTACCCGCTGACTCCGCCCGCGCGGCAACCTGCAGGGCGGCCCACAAGGCGGCGCCACAGGAGATTCCGGCGAGCAGTCCCATGCGTTTGGCGCATGTCCACGCCGTGTGGATCGCATCGTCGTCGGACACCGCGATCACCTCGTCCAGCAGCTCGCGGTTGAGCACCGGGGGAACGAAGCCGGCGCCGATGCCCTGGATGCGGTGCGGGCCCGGCTGCCCGCCCGACAGCACTGCCGAGCCGCGCGGCTCGACCGCGACGACGCGCAGGTCGGGATTGCGCCCGCGCAGGTACTCGCCCACGCCCGTGATCGTCCCGCCCGTGCCCACGCCGGCGACGAGCACGTCGACGCGGCCGTCGAGCGCCCGCTCGATCTCCGGGCCGGTGCGTTTACGATGCGCCTCCGGGTTGGCCGGGTTGGTGAACTGGTCCGGCAGGAACACGTCGTCGTCGCTGGCCAGCGCGCGCGCCGCCTCGACTGCCTCGCTCATCCCCCCCAGCGACTCGGTCACCTGCACGCGCGCCCCGTACAGGCGCAGCAGGCTCTCGCGCTCGCGGCTCATACCCTGCGGCAGCGTGAGGATCAGCTCGTAGCCCTTGGCCGCGCACACGAACGCCAGCGCTATCCCCGTGTTGCCGCTGGTCGCCTCGACGATCGTCGTGCGTCCCGGCTCGATCCGCCCCTGCGCCTCCGCGGCCTCGATCATCGCAACGCCGATGCGGTCCTTGACGCTGCCACCCGGGTTGAACGACTCGAGCTTGGCGAACAGGCGGGCGCCGCTGTCGGCGGCCGGCGTCCCCGCGAGCATCCCCGCGAGCTCCACGAGCGGCGAGTCCCCGACAAGCTCTGCAATGTTGATCGGGATTTGGGCCATAGGCCCACGACAATAGTGCAGCGCGCGCTGGCGACTGCGCCCGCCTGCGTCAGTGCGCGATCGTCGCCGCCTTGTGCGTTTTCTTCACGCTCAGGTTCACGCTCGCTGTCTTGGCCAGCCGTGGCGTGGGCATCGTTCGCAGCAACGCAACGCTGGCGTTCAGTTTGCCGTGACCGGCGAGGAACAGCACCTTGCCGAGCTTGTTCAGCCTGATCTTCACAACCTGGGTCTTGCCTGGAGCGATCGAGAAGTGCGCGCTGCCGATTCCCCTCAGCTTGAAGCGCTTACCGCGCGTCTTCTGGCGATAGCGAAGCGTGACCGTGCCGCGACACTGCCCTGTTCCGGTTCGCATCAGCCTGATCGAGGCGCTCGTATGCAGCGCCACCACGAGGTGCTTGCTGCGCAGCGAGACGCGGCAGGCGGCGCTCGACGACTGGCTGGAGCCCAGCACACCGCCCAGCGGCGCTGTGGCGACGGCCTGCTGAGTAGAGCCGGGCGATGCTTGAGTTT
>DATHJQ010000076.1:0-2797 GCA_035286505.1 Solirubrobacteraceae bacterium
AGTCGGGGTATGTATGAGCGCGATTTGGCGGTTGACAGCGGTGCGGTGTACGGTTTCGGCGGAGCAGGGCAAACGGTGACCGGAGGGACGATGGGCGAGCGAGCAGATGCGGCGTGGCCGCAGCGCGGCGTCGGTGCAGCAGGCGGGCGGATCGGGCTGCGCGCGATCGTACTCGCGCTGGCCACGGCGTTGCTGCTGGCGCTCGGCGCATCGAGCGCCTCGGCGCTGATCGTCCAGCTCGGCAACGGCAAGCCGATCAGCTACCAGCCGCTCAAGAGCGCCTCGGGGCTGTCGGCGCTGAGCCTCAGCCCGCTGGCTGCGGCCGGTACGTCCAACCTCGTCTATCACGGTGGCCCGGTGATGACGTCGAACACGAACTACGCCTTCTACTGGGCGCCGAGCGGCTCGCCGGCGTACCCGGCGGGATACCAGGAAGGCATCAACCGCTACCTGGAAGACCTCGCGCACGACAGCGGCGGCGAACAGAACGTCGACTCGGTCGCCACCCAGTACACAAACGGCGGCGGCGAAGCGGTGGCGTATGACTCGCACTTCGCGGGGGCGATCGTGGACACCGACCCGTATCCGACAAACGGCTGCAAAAAGGCGCCGATCTGCCTCACCGACGCGCAGCTGCAGGCGGAGCTGAGCAGCTACATCGCGGCTCACGCGCTGCCGCGCGATCTGACGCACGAGTACTTCCTGCTGACGCCGCCGGGCGTCGAAGACTGCTTCGAAGCGTCGGGCACGGAATGCTCGGCGGGCAGCAGCGCGCCGGTGTACTGCGCCTACCACGGCAGCTTCGCCTCCGGCGGTGGCGAGATCGTATACGCGAACGATCCCTACGTGACGGGCAACAGCGGCTGCGACGACGGCGAACACCCGAACGAAAGCCCCTCCGACGGGGTGTTGCAGGGCGGCCTCAGCCACGAGCACAACGAGTCGACGACGGACCCGGAGCTGAACGCGTGGTACGGACCGGAAGGCAACGAGAACGGCGACAAATGCCGCACGTTCGTCGCGGCCAGCGAATTCGGCACGCCGTTGGGCACGGCGCCGGACGGCTCGCGCTACAACCAGCTGATCGACAGCCGTGAGTACTGGTACCAGCAGGAGTGGAGCAACGCAGGGAGCACGTGCATGCAGCGGATGGCGCTCGGCACGCCGGCGGTCACGAAAGTCTCGCCAGTCAAAGGCCCCGCGAGCGGCGCGACGATCGTGAAAATCACGGGCACCGGCTTCACGGGCGCGACGGCCGTGCGCTTCGGCACGCAGAGCGCGTCGTTCACGGTCACCTCGCCGAGCAAAATCACTGCGACGGCGCCGCCGCAGGCGGTGGGCACGGTTGACGTGACGGTCAGCAACCCCGGCGCCAGCAGCGCCATCTCGTCGGCCGACCACTTCAAGTACACGCCGAGCGTGACCTCGGTGAAACCCAGTTCGGGCAGCACCGCCGGCGCCACGAGCGTGACGGTGACGGGCTCCGGTTTCGCGCTCGGCTCGACGACGGTCTTCAAGTTCGCCACTGCCAAAGCGACCGCCGTGAACTGCAGCTCGAGCACCACGTGCACGATGCTCTCGCCGCCGCACGCCGCTGCGACGGTCAACGTCAAAGCGACGGTCAACGCGATCGCCAGCCCGAAATCCAGCGGCGACCAGTTCACGTTCGTCTAACGCCGAAAACGCGCCCCCCGGCGCGCCGGCGGCGCGCACGGGGCGGCTGGCCGATTGGAGGGACGACGGCGCAGAACTCAACCTCGCGGGCACAAGTGCCGATCGGGAGGCATGAGCACGCGTCTCGTGCAACGAACGATCGTCGCGACGATGGTGCTGGCCACGCTCGGCGCCGCGCTCGCAGTGCACGTCGCCTCGACGCAGGGCTTGCACGATCGGCGCGCCAACCGCCTGCAGACGGTTCGCCACCGCGTCAGCGACGCGGTGCAAAGACGCACCTACTTCCTCGAGGACCTGGCGGACATGGTGGGCGTCCACGACGATGCCGCTGCCGCGGAGTTCTCTCGCTATGCGCACGTCCGGGGTCGCGACGAGCGGGCCGTAGTCGCCGTCCAATGGGTGCGCCGCGCGCCGAACGGCAAGCTCGTGCCGCCGGCCGCGCCTGACCCGGACCCTGGTCGGACACCAGAGCTGATCGCACCGCTCGTGGCAGCCGATCGCACGCTGGGCGCCGCGGCGACCGAGCACGCCGCCGCACACGCGATCAGCCTGGCCTCGCTGCGAAAGACCGTCGCAGTGTCCGCGCCGGTGACGCTCGCCGACGGGCATCCAGCCTTCTACCTGTCAGTCCCGGTGCAGGCCCGCCATTACTCGGGCCTGCTCTCCAAGGCCGAGTCCCAGAGCGCGATAGTCGGCCTCGTCGACGCGCAGACGCTCGTCGAGGAGGCGATCGGCGGCGGCGGCGCGCCCGCGCTGAGGCTGCGCGACCGGGTGACGCCGCTGGCGACCGTCGGGTCCGGGCTGCACAACGCGTTGAACGTGGCGCTGCCGGTGGCCGGGCGCCGTTGGACGATCGCCGTGGAGGGCGGATCGCTCACGCCGCTCCAGCTCGCGCTCCCATGGCTGATCCTGGTGCTCGGCTTCGGACTCGCGGGCGGCGTCGCCGCCATCCTCGGCATCTCAGCCCGCCGGCGCGACGAGGCGATCCAGCTCGCCGATGACAGGCTGTCCGAGCTCACCGCGTCGCTGCAGCGCCTGGAGCTCACCAACCGGCAGCTCGAGGTGGCGCACGACCGCGCAGACGCGCGTTCGCGCATCGACGACCTCACCGAGATCTTCAACC
>DATHJQ010000077.1:0-2682 GCA_035286505.1 Solirubrobacteraceae bacterium
AGGCGCGACTTGGCGCGAGCGAAGCGCTTTACCGGAAGGATCGCCGCGGTGCGCATGTGCCCGCAGACGATAGTGAGCGACGGCGGGCGCTCACCAGCCGAGCAGCATCAGCCCGACGGTCACGCCGGGTCCGATCGTGACCATCAGCCCGCGCTCGCCCGCTCGGGGTCGGTCCTGCTCGATGGCGTCCTTGAGCACGTAGAAGATCGCCGGCGTGCCGACATTGCCGTGGTCGGCCAGCGCGCGCCAGCTCGTCGCCACGTCGTCGTCTGAGAGCGCCAGTGCGCCCTGCACGTTCTCGATGATGCGCCGGCCGCCCGGGTGCACGATCCAGTGATCGATGTCCGACCTCACCAGGCGGTTGTGACGCAGAAAGCCCGCGACGATCTCATCCAGCCCGGCGCCGGCGAGGTCGGGCAGCTCGCGCGCGAGCTGCAGGTAGCCCTCATCCTCTGACAGCTGCATGCTGACGGCGTCCAGCGTGCCGGGAATCTGGTGAACCTGCGAGGCGAGGATCGCCGGGCCGTGCGCGCGGGCGTCGCCCGAGAGCAGCGCCGCCGCGCAGCCATCGCCGAAGATCGCCGAGGCGACGATCTTGGCCTTGCTGTCCGCGGGCGACGAGGGCATGAGCCCGCTCATGTTCTCTGCCGCCACGACCAGCGCCTGCTTGTGCGGGTGCTCGCGCAGCGCCTGGCCGGCGAGGCGCATCAGCGGCACGGCGCTCGCGCAGCCGACGCCGGTGATGTGGTACTTGTCGGTCGTCGGCGCCATCTCGAAGTGTTCGATCAGGCGGTGCGCCAGCGTCGGGCCACCGAGCGAGTACAGGGTGGCGGTGACGACGGTGCCGATCTGCAGCGGATCGACCTGCAGCTGCTCGACGGCATCGACCGCGTGCGCCATCAGTTCGCGCTCGACCTGCTCGCTGCGGCCCTGCAGCGTACGTCCGAGGAAGTCCCCGCCGAGGTTCAGGCTGCGGCGCTCGACGCCGCAGCGCTCGAAGATGCCTTCGGCGAACTCGTTACCTGCGAGCCCGAGGCCCGCGAGCGCCTGCTCCTGCGTGAGCACGGTCGGCCCGTCGGACAGCGTCAGCCCGCTGATTCGCGGCCCCTGGCCACGCCGGCGGTTGCGCCTGGCGGCTATCGGGTCGGCTACGGTCGAGAGGCCGCCGTAACGGTGCAGGCCGGTGGACAAGGGCGTGGCTCCTTCGTGAGGGGTTGGGCGTCTGCGCATGGACACGGACCTCGACGATAGGAGCAAAAACAGCCCGTTAGCGGCCACGATGCGCCGTTCTTAGGAACTTCTTCGCGTACGATCGACGCCGATCTGCTGCGATGCGGACGTCATTTCGCGGCCGGTCGGCCGTTTCACCGCCACCGAGGAGGAGCAGATGAGGCTGATAGGCGCAGGGCTGCCACGCACGGGCACGTTGACGCAGAAGCTCGCGCTGGAGCAGCTTGGTCTGGGCCCTTGCTACCACTGGGTCAACGTGATCGCCGACCTCGATCAGGTCGGGCTGTGGGACCGCGCGCTGGACGGCGAGGCCGTCTGGGACGAGGTGTTCGCCGGGCACAAATCGACCGTCGACTGGCCCGGCGGCTACTTCTACCGCGAGCTGGTCGACGTCTATCCGCAGGCCAAGGTGCTGCTCAGCGTGCGCGACCCGGAGTCCTGGGAGCGCAGCTTTCGCGAGACGATCTGGACGATGAGCTACGGCAGCTCGCTGATGCCGCTGCTGGCGCACGCGCGGGCCGAGGTGGACCCCCGCTTTCAGCGCTACCTGGCGCTCGTCGATCGTATGTTCTGGGGGCCACAGGGCACGTTCGCTGACGGCAGTGCCGAGCCGGCGCAGCTGATCGAGCAGATGCAGCGCCATCACGAGCAGGTCAAGGCCGCGGTGCCGCCCGAGCGACTGCTCGTGTGGGAGGTCGGCGAAGGATGGGAGCCGCTGTGCGAGTTCCTCGGCGTGCCGGTGCCCGACGGCCCGTTGCCACACGCCAACGACCGCGGGGAATTCGTGCAGCGGGTGATCGGCGGCGCGATCGACACGCTCAACACCTGGCGGGACGCCGCGCCGGCCCCGAGCTAGCAGGCCCTCGGCCGGCGCGCTTCAGCCGGTGCGCTTCAGCCCGCGAGCGCCAGCGTGAAGTCAAGCGTCTGCGCGGCCACGCGGGCGCGCGCCGGCCCGTCGTCCATGCGCGTGTCCATGCGCAGGCTGGGCAACGGGCGTTCGGCGTCCTCGTCCGCGACGATGCCGTCGAGCAGCTCGCCGTAGAAGTCGGCGACGCCGCCGGCGCTGCATTCCAGCGCTGCGAACGCCATGAACGAGGCGGTTGGGCCCTTGAGCACCTGACCGCCGACGATCGGGCTGACGGCAACGACCGGCGCGGCGGCCTGCGCCAGGGCCTCGCGGATTCCGGGCACGGCGAGGATCGGCGCGATCGAGGCGAGTGGGTTGGAGGGCCCGATGACGATCGCGCGCGCACCGGCGATCGCAGCGAGCGCCTGCTCGTTTGCTCGCGCCTGCTCGGCGCCGCGGAACTCCAGGCCCTCGACCGGTCCGGCGGCGCGGTTGCGGATCATGAACTCCTGAAAGGAGCGCCAGCCCTCGCTGGTGAGCACCCATGTGCGCACTGGGTCGTCCGTCATGGGCAGCACGCGCGAGCGCACGCCGATGCTGTCGTT
>DATHJQ010000078.1:0-3030 GCA_035286505.1 Solirubrobacteraceae bacterium
GGCGACGCTGATGTTGCGCAGGCGCAGCGGCACGCCCTTGAAGATCCTCGGCAGATCAGTCGACGTGGCGATCACGCGGGCGCTGTGCGGGTCGACGTTGATCGTGGCGTGCGTGACCACGTCGCCGAGATCGAACGGTCCCGCCGCGGCGTGAATCGGGATCGACAGGCCGTATGGGGCGCCCGCGTAGGGACCGGTGAGAAAAACCGGGCCGCCGAACGAGTACGGTTCCGCGCCCGCTCCGACCTGGGCGGTCGCGGTGCCGATCTGGCTGGCGGCGGCGCACGTGCCGGCCTGCGCCTGCGGTTCGCCGCAGGGGGTGACCTTGGGGATTTCGCCCACCAGGCCCGCCGGCAACGTCGTGGAGACCTTGCCGAGGTACTGGTTGCCGTCGCCGCGGGCGAGGTTGAACGTGTAGTTCGTGTAGGCGCCGGCGTTGGAGGCGCTCGTGGCAGTCGACTGCGAGAGCGCAAACGGAATCGAGGCCGGGCAGCCGCTGACGGCAAACGGGCTCGAGCCGCCGAAGCTCGCGCCGGTGTAGGCGCTGAACGCGAAGCTCGTGCTCGCGGCGCCGCACGACAACGGGTTGGCCAGCGGCGCCCTCGGTCCGCCGTTCAGGGTCAGCGTGAGATCGCTGAAGGGCAGTTGCGGATTGCCGAGGAAGCTCACTTCGACCCTCCCCGTGGCAGGGTCTGGGACCGCCTGGCCCTCGAGTCGCACGGACACGTCGTAGACGCTCTCGGCGTCGATGAAGATCAGGTAGGGCGGACCGGTGGTCGCGGACGTGCCGTCGGCCTTGCCGAGATAGACGTTGCCCGCGAGGCTGCCGGGCGGCAGGTCGGTTTCGATGTTGACCGTGCCGATCTTCGAAGCGGCCGGGCATTCAACGGGCGCGGAGAAGCCGCGGTGGAGCTGGCTCTGGCTGCAGGCCGCGAGGCCCTGAGCGGCCGAGGGGTTCAGCGTCAGCCCTTCCGGCAGCGTGACGTGGGCATCGTCGATGTCGGCGGTGTTGATCTGGTTCGATTTTTCGAACTGCGAGACGTGCACGTCGGTCGTGGCGCCGTCCGGACTGTCGTACTGCGAAATTTCCGGCGTTATGGTGGCCGTCGGTTCGAAGGGAACTTTGTCGCAGCCGTCGATTGCGACCGGCGGCGTGGTCGGCAGGCTCGCCCTTTCGACGGGCGGGTAGGTTTCGAGTTCGAGGTAGGCCGTCTGCGGCACACCGCAGTTGCTGGGCAGCGTCAGGAAGTCTTCTTTTCCTTCCTTGCCGGCGTGACCGTTGAAGAACAGCTTCGATTCGAGCGTCTTCAGGGGCGCTTTGGCGAGTTCGAGCGGCCCGACTTTCACGCCGACTTCGGCCGGGATGTTGTTGATTTCAAACCACTCGTGGAAGTCACCCGAGGAAACGCCGCGCGAGGCGAGCGAGTCTTCCCGGGCGAAGCTGACGTGCCCTTCCAGCAGCAGATGCACGTCTTCGACCAAGGGCGGGACGCCTTCGACGTCGATCCCGAACAAGAGTGGCAGGCCCGGTCCCTGCGGGAGGTTGTAGACGTTCCCTTTGAGCGTCAGCGTTTGCGGAGTGAAGGGGATTTCAACGTAGGCCTTCAGTTCGACGAAGCCGGCTTTCGTGCTCGCCGAGCAGCTGTTCGCTTCGAACTGCGCGCGCGGGCAGACGGCCAGCGCCTGCGGATCGGCCGCGAGCCCCGGCGGGACGTCGACGCGCAGACGCTTGACCGGCGAGCCGGTCGGGACGCCGCCGGAGCTGCTCAGTTCGAACCCGGTCAGGCCCCACGGCGGGTGGCCGGCGGCCTGGGTGTAGAAGGCGCTGTGCGGGCTGGAGTATCTGCATTCTTTGACCTGGACTTCGCTGCCGGTGCAGGTCCCGGCTTCCCACTTGGCGACGCTCAGGCTGCCGGCGGCATGCGCGTCGGGTGCGAGCGATGCCAAAGCAATGCAGCACAGCAGCGTCGGCAGCGCCGCAAGGGCGCGAGCATGCGACTTCATGGCGACGCGAACCTCATTCTCTCGACCTCCCTGTCGACCCGACCACGAACGCGACCCACGAACGGGCCGCGTCCGCCACGCGGGCATGCTCAGATAATCGGCCGATACCCCGGTTTACTCGACGCTACGCGGTTGCGTCGTCCATCCGTCCAGCGGGGACGCCGTTCCGAAGATCCTCCCGACGCAGTGCCGTCGACTACTTCTCGCGCGGAAGGTAGGGCGCGAGCTCACGCCGGGCGATCGACAGCTTGTGCACCTCGTCGGGGCCGTCGGCCAGACGCAGCGTGCGCAGGTGCGCGTAGGCGCTGGCCAGCCCGAAATCGTCGGAGACGCCGCCGCCGCCGTGCACCTGGATGGCGCGGTCGAGCACCCTCAGCGCGACGTTCGGCGCGGCGACCTTGATCGCCGAGATCTCGATGCGCGCGTGGCGGTTGCCGACCGTGTCCATCAGCCAGGCGGCCTTCAGCGTCAGCAGGCGCGCCATCTCGATCTCGATGCGCGACTCGGCGATCCAGTCCTGCACGTTGCCGCGCATCGCGATCGGCTGCCCGAACGTGACGCGCGAGACGGCGCGCCTGCACATCTGCTCCAGCGCACGCTCGGCCGCGCCGATCGCGCGCATGCAGTGGTGGATGCGCCCGGGGCCCAGGCGCGCCTGGGCGATCATGAAGCCGTCGCCCTCGCCGGCGATCAGGTTGGACGCGGGCACGCGAACGTCTGAGAAGTCGACTTCGGCGTGGCCCTCCTGGTCCTGGTAGCCGAAAACCGGCAGGCCGCGCACGATCGTCACGCCCGGCGTGTCGATCGGCACGAGGATCTGGCTCTGCTGTTTGTGCGGCGGCGCCTCGGGCGATGTCTTGCCCATCACGATCATGATCCGGCAGTGCGGGTGAAGAGCGTTGGACGTCCACCACTTGCGCCCGTTGAGCACGTAGTCCTCGCCGTCGCGCTCGATGCGCAGCTGGACATTCGTCGCGTCCGAGCTGGCGACGTCGGGCTCGGTCATCGCGAATGCCGAACGTATCT
>DATHJQ010000079.1:0-2489 GCA_035286505.1 Solirubrobacteraceae bacterium
CGAGGGCTACGCCAAGGCGACGGGCAAAGTCGGCGTGGCGTTCGCCACGAGCGGCCCGGGCGCGACGATCCTGATCACGCCGATCTGCGACGCGATGATGGACTCGGTGCCGGTCGTGTTCATCACCGGCCAGGTGCGCACGGAACTGCTGGGCACGGATGGCTTTCAGGAGGCCGACACGATCGGCATCACGATGCCGGTGGTCAAGCACTCGTTCATGATCCAGCGCCCGCAGGAGATCCCGCGGGCGATTCACGAGGCGTTTCACATCGCCCGCAGCGGCCGCCCCGGCCCGGTCCTGGTCGACATTCCTCAAGACCTCTCCCGTGCGGAGATCGACTACGAGCCGGTGACCGACCTGCGCCTGCCCGGCTACCAGCCGCGCGTGGAGGGCAACCAGAAGCAGATCCGCCAGGCCGCCAAGGCGCTCGCGGCGGCGCAGCGCCCGGTGATCTACGCCGGCGGCGGCGTGGTCAACGCCGAAGCATCGGCCGAGCTGACCGAGTTCGCCACCTCAGACCGCTTCCCGGTGACCTGCACGCTGATGGGCCTCGGCGCCTTCCCGGCGCCGCACGCGCAGTGGCTGGGCATGCTCGGCATGCACGGCACGCGCGCTGCCAACTACGCGATGGACGAGGCCGACCTGATCTGCGCGGTCGGCGCGCGTTTTGACGACCGCATCACGGGCAAGCTGTCGGAGTTCGCCCCGCGCGCGAAGTTCATCCACATCGACGTGGACCCGGCGGAGATCTCCAAGAACGTGCCCGCGCACATCCCGATCGTCGGCGACGCCAAGCACGTGCTGGCGAAGCTCTTGATCGAGTACCGCGCGATCGGCGCCGACCCGGAGCGCCTGTCGGCGTGGTGGACGCGCATCGAGGGCTGGCGCGAGAAGTATCCGCTGGGCTACGAGGACAGCTCCGACAGCGAGATCAAGCCGCAGTTCATGGTGCAGGCGCTGTTCCAGGCGACGGGCGGCGAGGCGATCGTCTCCAGCGACGTCGGCCAGCACCAGATGTGGGCCGCGCAGTACTACGACTTCCCCGCGCCGCGGCGCTGGATCAACTCCGGCGGCCTGGGCACGATGGGCTTCGGCCTGCCGGCGGCGATGGGCGCCGCGGTCGGCTGCCCCGACGAGGTCGTCTGCTGCATCGCCGGCGACGGCTCGGTGCAGATGAACGCGCAGGAGCTTGCCACCTGCGCGCAGGAGCAGATACCGATCAAGGTGTTCATCATGAACAACGGCTACCTGGGCATGGTCCGCCAGTGGCAGGAGCTGTTCTGGGACGGCAAATACAGCCAGGTCGAGACGGGCGAGTTCCCGGACTTCGTCAAGCTGGCCGAGGCCTACGGCGCGACGGGCATGCGCTTCGAGGACAAGACGACGCTCGTGGCGGACATGAAGCGGGCGATCCAGACGCCGGGCCCGGTGCTGGTGGACGTGCGCGTGACGCGCGAGGAGAACACCTATCCGATGATCCCGGCCGGCCAGGCCGCGCGCGAGATGGTTGGGTGAGCGCGGCGATGGGCGAGCCAGGGACGAAGGAGCCGCTGAGCCTGGAGGAGCTGGAAGCGTCTACGAATATGCGCACGGGCCGAAAGCACGTGCTGTCGATCCTCGTGGAAAACAAGTCGGGCGTGCTCACGCGCATCGCCGGGCTGTTCGCGCGGCGCGGCTTCAACATCGACACGCTGACGGTCGGCCCGACGGACGACGAGGCGATCTCGCGCGTGACGCTGACGGTTGACGGCGCGCTTCATCCGATCGACCAGGTGACCAAGCAGCTGCACAAGCTGGTCAACGTGCTGAAGATCCGCGACCTCGAGCCTACGGACACGGTCGCGCGCGAGCTGGCGCTGTTCAAGGTCTCTGCCGACGGCGCACAGCGCGGAGAGTTGATGCAGATCGCGGAGATCTTCCGCGGCAAGGTCGTCGACGTGACCAAGCGCGCGGTGATCATCGAGGTCACGGGCACGACGGACAAGATCGAGGCGTTCGAGGACATGGTTCGTCCATTCGGCCTGATCGAGATGATGCGCACGGGCGAGATCGCCATCTCGCGGGGGCGCACAGAGACCTAGAGGTGCTCGCCACCGGCTCACGCGTGCGACCGGGCCGGCGCGACCGGGCCGTCGCCGACCGCCCGTTTGAGCTGACGCAGGCCGGCGACGAGCGCTTGGCCGGTCGCCTGCGCGCGGCCGTGCAGCGAGCCAGGCGCAGCGGTGCGCAGACGCTGGCGTGGTTCTCGCTGGCGCTGGACGACGACGTCGACCCGACGGCCGTTGCTTGCGCGTCGCGCCGCACCGGCGAGCCGTGGTTCGTGTTCGAGCAGCCCGATCGCGGCCATGCCGCGCTGGCCGGTTTCGGCGAGGCGGTCGGCCTGCAGGCGAGCGGGTCCGGTCGCTTCGCCAGCGTGGCCGAGCGCTGGCGCGCGCTGTCGGCGGGCGCGGTGGGCGAGGGCACGGACAATTTCGACGACGTCGGACCG
>DATHJQ010000080.1:0-4697 GCA_035286505.1 Solirubrobacteraceae bacterium
AGGAGGGTGGAGAAGCGCTCAGCGAGCGCTTGATCGAGCTGCTCGCAGATGCGACGCAGGTCGGGGATGCGCGCATCGACATCCGCGAGCGCCCGACAGTGATCCTGGCCGTGGGCGTCAACGGCACCGGCAAGACGACGACGATCGGCAAGCTCGCCTGGCACCTGCGCCACGAGCTCAGACGCACGGTGCTGCTCGGCGCCGCCGACACCTTTCGCGCTGCGGCGAGCGAGCAGCTGGAAGGCTGGGCTCAGCGTGCCGAATGCGAGATCATCACCGGCGCGCCGGGGTCGGATCCGGGCGCGGTCGCGTTCGAGGCGATCGCTCAGGCGCGCGCCAAGGGCATCGACGTGGTGATCATCGACACGGCTGGGCGCCTGCACACCCAGGAAGATCTGATGGGCGAGCTGGCGAAGGTTCGCAGGGTCATCGCGCGCCAGCTCGACGGCGCACCGCACGAGACGCTGCTGACGATCGACGCGACGACCGGGCAGAACGGCCTGCGCCAGGCGCAGCTGTTCGCGCAGGCGGCGCAGGTCAGCGGAGTCGTGCTGACCAAGCTGGACGGGACCGCCCGAGGCGGAATCGCGCTGGCGATCGCCAGCGAGCTGGACATGCCGGTCAAGCTGATCGGCGTGGGCGAGTCGGTGCAGGATCTGCGCCCCTTCGATTCTGAGGACTTTGCACGAGCCCTGATCGCGCAGTGACCGTGCCCCGCGACGGTTTCAGGGGGATAACCTGAAGATATGGACGTGTGGGTCATCTGGCTGGTCGCCGCGTGCCTTCTCGGCGTTGGCGAGATGCACCAGGGCGGCTTCTATCTGGCGCCCTTCGCGGTCGGTGCGGGTCTGGCGGCGGTCGCGAGCCTGGCGGGCGTCGGTGCGCTGTTGTCCGCAATCGTCTTCGTCGCCGCGTCGGCGATCGTGTTCACGACGCTGCGCCCCGTCGCCCAGCGCCACCGTCGGCTGCCACCTTCGATTCGCACCGGCGCGGCTGCGCTGGTCGGGCGTCCGGCGCTCGTGCTCGAGCGGATCGCCAACGACGAGGGCGTCGGCTGCGTGAAGATCGACGGCGGCGAGGTGTGGACCGCGCGCAGCTACGACGAACACGAGGTGATCGACGCAGGCGAGCGCGTCGAGGTGGTCGAGATAAGGGGCGCCACGGCGCTCGTGATGCACTAGAAAGGGAGCCGCCTCATGGTCGCTGTCATCGTCGTCATCGTCGTGGTCGTGTTCGCGCTCGTCGTCGCTGCGCGCACGATCCGCGTGATCCCGCAGGCGCGCGCCGGCGTGGTCGAGCGTCTCGGCCGCTACAGCCGCACGCTGGAGCCGGGGCTGACGATCGTCACCCCGTTCATCGACCGCGTCAAGCCGCTCGTCGACCTGCGCGAGCAGGTCGTCAACTTCTCGCCGCAGTCGGTGATCACAGAAGACAACGTCGTCGTCGGCATCGAGACGGTGCTCTACTTCACGATCACCGATCCCCGCTCGGCCACGTATGAAATCGCCAACCCGCTGCAGGCGATCGAGCAGCTGACGGTCACGACTTTGCGAAACGTGATCGGCGGCCTGACCCTGGAGGCGACGCTGACGGCGCGCGAGAACGTCAACACCGAGCTGCGCGTGGTGCTGGACGAGGCGACCGGCAAGTGGGGGATACGCATCAACCGGGTGGAGATCAAGTCGGTCGACCCGCCGCCGGACATCCGCAGCGCGATGGAGAAGCAGATGCGCGCCGAGCGCGACCGCCGCGCCGCGATCCTCACCGCCGAAGGCGAGAAGCAGTCGCAGATCCTCACCGCAGAGGGCGCCAAGCAGGCGGCGGTGCTGACCGCCGAAGGGGCGCAGCAGGCAGCCGTGCTCGACGCCGAGGGCGAGCGACAGGCGGCGATACTGCGCGCGGAGGGCGAAGCGAAGGCGATCGACACGGTGTTCACGGCGATCCACGAGGGCAAGCCCAACCGCGAGCTGCTCAGCTACGAATACCTGCAGATGCTGCCGCAGCTGGCCGAAGGGGACTCCAACAAGGTGTTCGTCGTGCCCTCGGAGTTCGCGCAGGCCTTCGCGGGTATCGGCGAGGCGCTCGCCGGGCGCGGCGTCGCACCCGGCAAGGACACGCCGCGCGTGCCGCCGGCGCCGCCCCAGCCGCATCCGGACGCCTGAGCGCGACGATGTTCGACTCGCTCGCCGAGAAGCTGCAGGAGACGCTCACCGACGTACGCAACCGCGGCACGCTGACCGAGCAGGACATCGACGCGGCGATGCGCGAGATCCGCCTGGCGCTGCTGGAGGCGGACGTCAACTTCAAGGTCGTCCGCCAGTTCACAGCCGATCTGAAGGAACGCTGTCTGGGCGCCGACGTCGTCGGAGGCCTGAACCCAGGCCAGCAGGTGATCAAGATCGTCGGCGAGCAGCTCACCGAGCTGATGGGCGGAGCCTCGGCCGGGCTGAGCTTCTCGCCCAAACCGCCGACGGTGATCCTGATGGCCGGCCTGCAGGGCTCGGGCAAGACGACCGCGACGGCCAAGCTCGCACGCCACCTGCGCGACGAGCACTCCTCGACCGTCGCCGTCGCCGCGTGCGACGTCTACCGCCCGGCGGCGGTCGAGCAGCTCGTGAAGGTCGCCGCGCAGGCCGGCGCGGAGACCTATGAGCAGGGCACCGATGGCGACCCCGTGGAGATCGCCACCTGGGCGCTCGCGCGAGCGCGCGAGGAGGGCAAGGACGTGCTGATCGTCGACACCAGCGGGCGCCTGCACGTGGACAAGGAGCTGATGGACGAGCTCGTGCGCATCCGCGACGCCGTCAAACCGCACAGTGTGCTGCTGGTCATCGACGCGATGACCGGCCAGGATGCCGTCAACGTCGCCGAGCAGTTCGCCCAGGCCGTGCAGTTCGACGGCGTGGTCATGAGCAAGCTCGACGGCGACGCGCGCGGCGGCGCGGCGCTGTCCGTGAAGGCCGTGACCGGCAAGCCGATCCTGTTCGCCTCGACCGGTGAGAAGCTCGACCAGTTCGAGCGCTTTCACCCCGACCGCATGGCTCAGCGCATCCTCGGCATGGGCGACGTGATGAGCCTGATCGAGACGGCCGAGCGCCAGTTCGACGAGGACGATGCGCGTGAGCTCGAGCGCAAGCTGCGTCGCAACGAGTTCGACCTCGACGACTTCCTCGACCAGATGCGCACGGTCAGGAAAATGGGACCGCTGACGAACGTGCTCGGGATGATCCCCGGCCTGGCCGGCGCGCAGCTGAGGAACATGAAGGTCGACGAGCGCGAGCTCGATCGCATCCAGGCGATCATCCTCTCGATGACCCCCGAGGAGCGCCGCCGCCCCGAGCTGATCAAGGGCTCGCGCCGGCTGCGCATCGCGCGCGGCTCGGGCACCAACGTGCAGGCGGTCAGCCGCCTGATCAAGCAGTTCGGCCAGACGCGCAAGATCATGCGCCAGGTCGGACGCGGCAAGATGCCGGACATCGGCGCGCTGATGCGCGGTGCACGATGAGCGCCCGGCTTCAGCGCCGCGCACCGTCTAAGCTCTCTGCGCAAGCATCCGGAATCGAGCAGAGAGGCAAACGTGTCGGTTAGGCTCAGGCTCACGCGTGTGGGCGGCAAGAAGGACCCGATCTGGCGAGTCGTCGTCGCCGATCAGCGCTCTCCGCGAGACGGTCGCGTGATCGAGACGATCGGTCACTACAACGCGCAGACCGAGCCTTCGACGATCGTGCTCGACGAGGAACGCGCGCGCAGCTGGCTGGCACGTGGCGCGCAGCCCAGCGACACCGTGCGCAAGCTGCTCAAGATCCAGGGCATCGAGGCCCGCGGCTAGCACTTGCGGGCCCGCAGCGCCGTCTGCGCCTGGGCATGAGCGATCGCGGCACATCCAGCGAGCAGGCGCCGAGCGAGGTTCCCCGGCGGCTGCTGGAGTATCTGGCCGAAGGGCTGGTCGACGAGCCCGAAGAGGTCTCCGTCGAGCAGTTCGACGGAGACGATCAGACGATCGTGCTCGAGCTGTGCGTCGCCGCAGACGACTACGGCCGTGTGATCGGACGAGGCGGACGGACCGCCCATGCGCTGCGCACCGTAGTGAAAGCCGCCGCGACCGGCGAGGGCTGCCATGTGCTCGTCGACATCGTCGATTGAGCATTCGCCTCGTCGGCTCGGGCGGGCCGAGGTTGCGGCGAGGTGAGCGACCCGTCCGCTGAGATGCAGGCCGGGCGCGTGGGGCGCGCGCACGGACTGGACGGCAGCTTCTACGTGACCCGAGCGCTGCCGCGCCTGCTGGCGCTGGGTGCCCGCGTAAGCGTGGGCGGGCGCAGCGCCGAGATTGTGCGACGAGCGGGCACAGAAGCACGGCCGATCGTGCGCCTGCAGGGCGTCGAGGACCGCGCCGCGGCCGAGGCGCTGCGGGGCATGGCGCTGACCGTCGCCGCGACCGGCGCGCCGCAGCTCGGCGAGGGGGAGTGGTGGGCGCATGAACTTGAGGGCTGCGCGGTGTTCGACGGCGAGCTGCTGCTCGGCACGGTGGCCAGGCTGATCGAGCTTCCCTCCTGCGAGGCGATCGAGTTGGATTGGCGCCCCGGCGGCGAATCGCTGCTCGTGCCGCTGGTCAGAGATGCGATCCGCCAAATCGACGTGGCCGCGGGGCGCATCGAGGTCAACGGCGACTTCCTCGATTTCGATTTGCCCCGAATCAG
>DATHJQ010000081.1:0-2070 GCA_035286505.1 Solirubrobacteraceae bacterium
ACATACCGGGCGATCCCGCTGCAGGCGGCCTACTGCGGCGCGAAGTTCGGCATCCGCGGCTTCACCGACTCGATTCGCGCGGAGCTGCGCCACGACAAGAGCAACGTGCAGATCACGATGGTGCAGCTGCCGGGAATCAACACGACGCAGTTCAGCTGGTGTCGCTCAAAGCTGCCCAATCACCCCATGCCGGTTCCGCCGATCTACCAGCCCGAGATTCCGGCTGAGGCGGTCTACTGGGCCGCCCACCATCGCCGCCGCGAGTTGTGGGTGGGCTACAGCGCCGTGCAGGCGATCCTGGGCAGTCGCCTCGCGCCGGGCGCGCTGGGCGACTGGTATCTGGCGAGAAACGGGATATCCGGCCAGCAGGTCAAGGACATGCCAGTTGACGGGGAGCGCCGCGGGAATCTGTTCGAGCCGATTGAAACGGACGCGGCGACGCACGGTATCTTCGATACGCAGGCGAAGACGCTCAGCCCTCAACTCTGGGCAACGACACACAGGTCGCTGGTCGCCGGCGCGATCGCAGGTCTCGCCCTGGCTGCGCGTGGCGCAGCCGCCCGGTTGTGGCGATGACGCCTGCATCAAAAGCCGACGAGTTGGCGATCGACAGGCCGCATACGCTGCGCGAGTACGCGGTTCTCGCCGATGGCGAGCGGGGCATTCTCGTGGGCCCGCGCGGCGATTTCGCATGGATGTGCTTTCCCAGGTGGGACTCTCCCAGCCTCTTCTCTTCACTGATCGGTGGCCCGGGCGCCTATGCGATCACGCCGCGCGATCGCTGCGTGTGGGGCGGCTATTACGAACCGCACAGCTTGATCTGGTGCAGCCGCTGGGTCACCGATCACGCGACGATCGAGTGCCGCGAAGCGCTCGTGCTGCCTTCCGATCCAGAACGTGCCGTGATCCTGCGCCGCATCCGGGCGCGCAAGGGCACCGCACGCGTCAACGTGCTCCTCAACCCGCGTGACGACTTCGGGCGCAAGTCGATCAGCAGACTGAAAATGCGCGACGACGGCGCATGGACGGGCGCACTGAACGACACGGCCGTCTGCTGGACAGGAGGTCAGCGCGCAAGTCCTCGAGCTGACGGGCATGGCGGCAGGGCGCTTACGCTGGACTTGACTGTCGAGGAGGAAGAGCATCACGACTTCGTCCTCGTGCTCGCGCGCGGTGGCGAGTGCGAAGCGCCCGATCCCGATCTGGCCTGGCAGAGCGTCGAAGCGGCATGGCACGAGCGCGTGCCGAGCTTCGAGAACACGATCGCACCGCGCGACGCGCGTCACGCCTACTCAATCCTGACGGGCTTGACCAGCTCCGCCGGCGGAATGGTCGCCGCGATCACCACATCGCTTCCCGAGCGGGCGCGGGAGGGCCGCAGCTATGACTACCGGTTCTCATGGATCAGGGACCAGTGCTACGCGGGACAGGCTGTCGCCAAGGCGGGCGCGTACCCCGTGATGGATAAGGCCGTGCGGTTCGTCGCCGAACGGCTGCTCGAGGATGGTCGCCAGCTCAGGCCCGCCTACACGGCGGACGGTGCAGGCGTGCCCGATCAAAGCCAGCTGGATCTGCCGGGCTATCCCGGCGGGGCGGACGTCGTTGGAAACCGGGTCAACAAGCAGTTTCAGCTCGACGCTTTCGGCGAGGCGCTGCTGCTGTTCGCCTCTGCAGCAGCCCACGAACGCCTGGATGCCGACAGCTGGAGCGCCGCGGAGACGGCCGCCGAGGCGATCGAGCTGCGCTGGCAGGAGACCGATACCGACGCGGGAATCTGGGAGCTTGAACCCGACGCATGGACGCACAGCCGCCTGATCTGCGCTGCGGGCCTGCGAGCTATCGCGCAGCACTCCCCCGCCGGCACGCATGCGGCCAGATGGGTCTCCCTCGCCGACCGACTCGTCTCAGACACCGCCGCAAAGGCGGTTCATCCCTCCGGGCGCTGGCAGCGCTGCCCGAGCGATCCGCGCATAGACGCCGCGCTCCTGCTGCCTGCGATCCGCGGCGCGCTCTCGCCGACCGACCCACGAACACTGGCCACGCTCGCGGCGGTTCGTGACGAGCTGACGG
>DATHJQ010000082.1:0-11084 GCA_035286505.1 Solirubrobacteraceae bacterium
GAACCGCGCGGACGGCCCGGTCCACGGCGACGTGGAGAGGCCGTGGCCGTCGCCGAAGCCGAGGCTCCACCGACGCCCCGCAGCGCCGCTGCGGCTGCCTCCAGGCGGCTGTACTCGTCGACGGCGGGCTTCAGCTCTTTCAGTCGCTGTGCGATCTCTTGGCGCTTCTTGTCAAGGAAGTCGGTCACGCTTGCATCCCCATCACTAGTTAAATGTGCTCTAAGTCAAATGCTTGTCGATCGGGCAGCACCTTACACTAGTTCTCTGTAACGCTGGGCTTCTCCAAGTCGGCACGCAAACGTTCAAGTGTGCGTTTTGCCTCGCGCTCGGGAATGCCGCCGACCAACGCTCGGCTGACGATCGCCCCGACGGGACCGAGTGGTGGGCGGAACTCGTTGCGATAGTCAAATCGCGTGGCACCATCGCTGCTGCTGAGCACGTATTCGGTATGCGCGCGTGAACGCGCCGGGCCGCGACCCTCCCAAACGGCTCGCGCGCAGGGATCACACTCGACGAGCTTCCAGTGGACTTCCAGGCTCACGCCGCGCAGCTGGATCTGCTGATCCATCGTGTAGCCCACGCGAGGCGCCCCACGGTCGGCGTGCACGAGCTTGCGGTGAATCGTCACCCAATCGCCCAGGCGGTGGGGGTCCATGACCATCGCCCACACATCCTCGCGCGGTGCGTCGATCCTGGTGGAGACGGTCACCACACTCATCGAGGGACATCCATCAGCGCGCCGCCAGCGCCTCGTGTCTTTCCCACTCGCCAAACGCGTGTTCGACCGCTGCGTCGAAGCTGTGCAGGCGCACGCCCAGCAACGCCGCCGCATCGTCGTCGGCGGGCAGCAGGTCGCCGTTCAGGCTCTCCATCAACGGCAGCACCAGCCCGGGGTCCTCGCCGGCGATCGCGGCCGCGACGCGGGCCGTCACGCCGGTGACGTTCACACCCAGCCCGAGCGACGGACGATTGACGAGCAGCAGGTCGGCGATGCGCTCGATCATCTGCCCATAGGACAACACGTCCGGGCCGCCGACGTCGAGCGAGCGCCCGCCAAGATGCGCGGTGGCCGACGCGACCAGCATCTCGGTGACGTCGCGCTCGTCGATCGGCTGCGTGCGGAACCTGCGCCACGCCGGCAGCGCGAGCACGCGCATGCGCTCCACCAGCCGCACGAGCAGGCGAAACGAGCGCGACCTGGCGCCGATCACGATCGAAGCGCGCAGCGCCACCGAGTCCGGCACCGCCGCCAGCAGTATGCGCTCCACTCCCGCGCGACTGGACAGGTGGCGCGACAGATGTGAATCGGCGCGTGAAGCGCCGAGCAGGCCGCCGAGGTACACGATGCGCTGCACGCCCGCCCGCTTCGCAGCCGCGGCGAACGTCTCCGCGGCGAGGCATTCGCGCTCTGCGAACGCGCGCCCGTTGTCGTGTGGGCGCTCGATGCGTTCCATCGAGTGGATCAGGTAGTAGGCGACCTCGACCCCGTCCAGTGCCGCCGCCAGACCTTCACCTGTGAGCGCGTCGCCGCGCACGAGCTCCGCGTCGGAGCGCACGCGCGCCGGAACGCGCGCCAGGCCAAGCACCCGATGGCCCTCCGACAACAGGCGCGGAACTATCAGCGAGCCGACGAAGCCGCTCGCGCCTGTGACGAGGATGCGCATCTGCGCACATCATGACGAGCCGTCGTCGGTGGCCCGGCAATCGCCCGCAAAGTGCGCGCGCCGGCCGCGATTGTCACATCCAAGTGACGGCAATCCGGCTCGTTGCGGGTACGAAACGGGTTTTGTCTGCGTTTTGCGAGATGCCCGCTGGCCGCGGCCTGCGCGCAGTGCTTTGATGCCAGGCGTTCGTTCAATCGACTCGTGGCTGGGGGAAGGCGTGGCACAGGCAACGCAGGCTAAGCGCGCAGCGCGCAAGGTGAGCTGCGACGAATGTTACTTCCGCTGCAACCTGCTCTGTGCGCTGGAGCTGGCCGAGCCCTGCGCGACGTTTCGTCCCAACGATGCGCAGCTGCGCCCGCCGCAACAGCTGCGTTTCGTCTTTCGGCAGGAGCGTCGCTCGCGCGCCGCGTGGGCGTTTCCCTCGGCGCAGGAGCAGGCCGCGCTTCACGCCTGAGCTCGCGCCGCGCCCTCGCTCGCGGCGTCGTCCTCGCTCGCGGCGCCAACCGCGTCTCGCTCCGCGCGCCTGGCCATCCAGTTCGCCCCGCCCGTGTCGCTGACGCCGTGTAGGAAGATCGAGCAGAACACCACCAGCGCGGTCAGGTCGAAGATCCGCACGCCGCCCGTGACCTGAAGGTCGAGCACGATCAGCGCGAAGGTCATCGAGGCGACGCCCTTCGGGCCGAACCAACCCATGAACAGCCTCGTCGCCGTGTCGGTGCGTGTGCCGATCAGCGCCAGCCACACCGCCAGCGGGCGCGCGAGCAGGAACATGATCGCCACGAAGCCCAGCGCCGCCCAGCCCTCGCGCGTGAACGCATGCACCGTCAGCAGCGAGCCGAACACGAAGAAGATGCCCAGCTTGACGATTTCGACGAGCTCTTCGGAGTTGCTCTCGAAGTGCTCCCTGACGTCCGGGCGACGCACGCTGAGCACGATCGCAGCAACGAACACCGCGATGAAGCCGTTGCCTTTGGGCGAGATGACCGTCAGGCCGTACGTCGCAAAGGCCACGCCCAGCGCGAACAGCGACCGCTGGTGGGTCGGCATTCGCTCATCCGGCGCGCGCTTGCTCTCGCCCGGCATCAGCAGGGACGCGATCCAGCCGCACGCCAACCCGTACACAAGACCCAGGCCGATGTCCTGCAGCACGAAGCGCCACCACACGAAGTGCCCGGAGTCCGCGCTCAGCGCGGCCGCGAAAGCGAGCACGGCCGGCAGCGCCAGCCCGTCGTTCAAGCCCGACTCCAGGTTCAGCGAATGGCGCACCAGGCGCGGCACGCGCGCATTGGTCACGATGCTCGAGGTGAGCACCGGGTCCGTCGGCGCGAGCAGCGCGCCCAGCAGGAACGACTGCGTCCACGTCAGGCCGATCAGCGCGCGCGCGCTCGCAGCGGCGATGAGCGTCGTCAGCGGCATCGCCAGCACCAGCTTGCGCAGCGGCAGGTGCCAGGCGCGCTGCAGCATCTCGCCCTCGACCTCCAAGCCGTCGCGAAAGAGGATCACGATCAGCGCCGCGAACGCCAGATCCTCGACGAAGCTCGACCGCGCGCGGAAGTCGACCCACTCCAGCGCGCCGTTGCCGAGCACGAAGCCCGCGAGCACGAACAGCGCGGCGAGCGAGAGCATCGAGCGCCGCGCCAGGCCAGAGACGAGCGCGCCCACCATCAACAGCAGGCCGAGCACCGTCACGCTCGCTCCAAACGTCGGCATCCGGCGCCAAGCCTCGCATGTCCGTCGCCGTTCGCCCGGCTCGCGTCGCCGGTCGCGACCGCAACCGCGCGCATTCGCTTGGCCCCAGCGGGGTATATTGCCATCAGACCCAGCAAAGCTTCGGCAGAGACGAGGTTCGGTGATGGCAGCTAAGGACAGGATCAACAAGGCCGGCGAAGCTGCGCGCGCTGCGCAGCGCAACCAGTACCTGCAGCGCCTGCTCGCAGACGAAGAACTGCGTGGCTCCCTGATCACCGCCTACGGCGCTGCCCGCAGCGCATACGGGCGGATGACCAACGGCAAGCCCGCCACGCAGGCGCTCTTCGAGGACCGCAAGCTCCAGCGCGAGCTCAAGGAGGCCGCGAACGCCCTGCGCGACGCCTCGAGCTCGCTGCGTGAGCCGCCCAAGCGCCGCCGCAGCGGCGGCATCGGACGTTCGCTTTTGCTGCTAACGGTCGCCGGCGTGCTCGCGATCGCGCTCAGCGAGGGCCTGCGCTCGAAGGTGCTCGACCTGCTGTTCGGCGCCGAGGAGGAGTTCGACTACAGCTCGACCACCGCCCCGGCGGAGCCGGCGCCGGCCGGCGCTTCGGCCTAGTCCCCGAGCCGGCCGCAGGATGAGCGCAGCCGTCGACGCCGTCGCCGTAGAGACCGACGCCGCAGAGAGGCGCCCCGCAGACAAGGGCTCGCCCTCCGCGGCGTCGAGCGCGGCCGCTGGCCGCTCGCTCTCCGGCGAGAAGGCGCAGCGCATCGTCGAGGCGATGCGCCGCAGCGTCGCCCAACGCGGCACGGCCGGCGCGACGTTCGATCACGTATCGCGCGAGGCCGGCGTCTCGCGCGGCCTGTTGCACTACTACTTCGGCACCAAGGAGCAGCTGCTCGTCGAGGCCGTGCGACGCGACTGCGAGCTGCGCATGGAGCTGCTCGAGCACCAGCTCGCCACCGCCCAGACGGCCGACGACTACATCGACCTGATGGCGCAGAACCTGCAGGAGACCGTCCACTCCGACCCGGAGTTCGTCACGCTCGTCTTCGAGCTGTTCACCCTCTCGCGGCGCAACGGCGATATCGCTGCAGAGTACGCCGGCCTGATGCGGCGAACGCGCGAACAGGTCGCCGCGATGCTCGCCGCCGCCCAGCGCGAGGGCATCCTGCACCTGCACGCCGAGCCCGAGGCAATCGCCGAGATCCTCTTCTCGCTCGCCGACGGCTTCGCACTGCGCATGCTCGCCGAGCCCGACCGCGACTTCACCGCGACCGTCCAGGCGGGAATCGCCGCAGCGCGCGCGCTGCTGACCGACTAGTCCGACTGCCCAACAGCCGACTGCCGACAGCCCGACCCGTCCCCGATGCCGATCTACGAGTACCGCCGTCCCGACGGCACGACCTTCGAGATCCAGCAGACCTTCGCCGAAGACGCGCTGACCGTCGATCCAGACACCGGCGTGCCCGTCGAGCGCGTGCTGCACCCGCCGGCCGTGCACTTCAAGGGCAAAGGCTTCTACAACACCGACTACGGCACGCGCAAGCGCCAGCGCGAGACCGCCGCGGCCGCCGAGGGCTCCTCGTCGGGCGACTCCTCCTCGGCCAAGGACTCATCCTCCGGCGACTCCAGCTCCAAGGACTCCTCCTCAGGAGACGGTTCCTCCGCCAAGGGCGGCGACGCGGCGAGCACGTCGTCGAGCGGCGACGGCAAGGCCGGCGGCGCCTCCAAGGACTCGTCTAAGAGCAAGCCGGCGAAACCGGCGTCGGGCAAGGAGAGCTGACGGGGGTCGGCGGTGCCGCCGCGGGCGCTCCGGCGCGAAGCGTGATCGGTCAGCCGCCCATGAAGCGAGTGACGGCGGCTCGCCGCTGGCTTTCTGACACGCGCAGCCCGAGCTCGCCGTCGGGCAGTGTGACGGCGCCGCTCGGCTTGAGCACGCGCGTCGGCGGCGTGCCGGATACCGCCAGCGCGCCGAACAGCCCGAGCAGCGTCGGACCGCTCATGTCGGAGATGATCGCCGGCGGCGCGTTCCACGCGATCAGCGGCAGGCGCAGGAAGCTCGACGGGGACAGCAGGCGGTTCTTCATGTCGGTGAACAGCGCCTGCTGGTGCTCCTCGCGCTGCAGGTCGGTCTCGTTGGGGTGACAGAGGTTCTCGCGCGTGCGCGCCAGCGCGAGCGCCTGCTTGCCGTCGATGTGGTGGGTGCCCCTGGGCAGGCGCAGCGTGAAGCCGCCGTTTGCAAAGCCGCCGTCCACGCGCGAGACGATGCACCCGCCGGTGTAGTCGACGCCGCCCATCGCGTCGATCAACTGCGGGAAGTCTTCGAAGTTCACCTCGACGAGGTGGTTGATGGGCACGTCGAGGTAGCTCTTGATCGTGGAGATCGACAGCGCCGCCCCGCCGAACGCGTACGCGGCGTTGATCTTCTGTTCGCCGTGGCCGGGAATGTCGATGACGGTGTCGCGCGGGATCGACAGGCGCGCGTCGTGGCCCCCGCCGATGCGCAGCAGCAGGATCGAGTCCGAGCGGCTCGGCCCCGACGTGTTGGCGCCGGGTTCCTTGCTGCCCTTGGGGCGGCGATCGGAGCCGAGCACGAGGATGTTGTTCACCGAAGTCAGCGGAAAGCCGGCCGGATCGAGCACGGCGGCGACGTTGGACGGCGGCGACGTGCGCTCGAAATGCGAGCTGATCAAAAACAGCACGAGCGAAAACGCGACCCAGCACACGACCAGCGCCAGCAGCGCCAGCACGGCGCGTTTGAAGGTCAGCCGCCGCCACCAGTCGGCCACGCGCTGGGCGCGGCTGCGCCCCGGCGTCAGCGGTTCGCGCCTACGGCGACGCCCGCGACGCCCGCCTGCTTCGCGCCCGCCCTTCGGCTTGTCGCGCGCGCCGCGCTCGCCGCCGCCGGGCAGCAGACGCGGACGCGTGCGGTAGCGCGTGTACCGCGGCGGGGGGTCTTGCTCAGGAGCCATTCGCCCGGACCCTATATTTGCGCCATGACTCCCGCGGAGGTGGCCGCCGGACGGCTGGTCGTCTGCCCGACACCGATCGGCAACTTGCAGGACGTGACGCTGCGGGTGCTGGGCGCACTCGCGGAGGCCGACGCGATCGCCTGCGAGGACACGCGCCACACGCGGGTCCTGCTTGCACGCCATGAGCTTTCGACCCGGCTCGTCAGCCTGCACGAGCACAACGAACGGGCGCGCAGCGGCGAGCTGGTGCAGCGCATGCGCGCGGGCGACGTGGTCGCGCTTGTGTCCGACGCCGGCACGCCGCTGGTGTCCGATCCGGGGTTCGCGCTCGTGCGCGAGTGCCTGCTCGCGGGGATCGAGGTCGAGGTGCTGCCGGGCCCCAGCGCGGTGACGACGGCGCTGGTCGCCTCGGGACTGCCCGCCGAGCGGTGGCTGTTCGCCGGCTTTCTGCCACGCAAGCGTGCGGAGTTGACGCGGCTGCTGGCGCACACAGGCGAGACGCTCGTGGCGTTCGAGTCGCCGCGCCGTCTCGCCGCGACGCTGCGCGCGCTCGCCGACCTCGACGCAGAGCGCCCGGCGGCGGTCTGCCGGGAGCTGACCAAGCTGCACGAGGAGATCCGCCGCGGCAGCGCGGCCGAGCTGGCCGACCACTTCGAGGCGATTGCGCCGCGCGGCGAGATCGTGCTCGTCGTCGGCGCCGCGCCCGCCGAGGCGGCCTCGCGTGAGCTGGCGCTGGCGGCACTGCGCGACCTGTCGGCGGCCGGCGCGCGGGCCCGTCCCGCGGCGACGGTGGTCGCGCGGCTGACTGGCATGCGCGCCAACGAGCTGTACCGAGCGCTCACGAGCGAGACATCGGCGGGACAGTAGCCTGACGCGGCATGTCCTTCTACGTCACCACGCCGATCTACTACGTCAACGCGGCGCCGCATCTCGGGCACGCCTATACGACGATCGCCGCGGACGTGATGGCGCGCCATCACCGCCAGCGCGGAGACGCGGTGTTCTTCCTCACGGGGACCGACGAGCACGGCGAGCCGGTGGCCGATGCCGCGCACGCACTCGGCGTGACGCCTCAGGAGCTGGCCGACAAGAACGCTGAGCGCTTCAGGGCGCTGGCGCCACAGCTGGGCGCGAGCAACGACTTCTTCATTCGCACGACCGACCCGCAGCACATGGCCAAGGTCCAGGAGATCCTGGCGCGCGTGCGCGACAACGGGTACGTGTACGAGGGCACCTACGAAGGTTGGTACTGCCCGCGCTGCGCGGACTTCAAGGCCGAGAACGAAATCGACGAGGGCAAGCGCTGCCCGATCCACCACATCGAGCTGACGCGCGAGCAGGAGGGCAGCTACTTCTTCAAGCTGTCGGCCTTCCAGGAGCGCCTGGAGGCGCTGTACGCCGAGCGCGAGGACTTCGTGACGCCGCGAACGCGTTACAACGAGGCGCTGTCGTTCATCCGCTCGGGCCTGCGCGACGTGCCGCTTACGCGCCACAGGTTGACCTGGGGCGTGCCCGTGCCGTGGGACGCCGAGCACGTCTTCTACGTGTGGTTCGACGCGCTGCTCAACTACTACAGCGCTCTGTCCTACGCGCCAACGCCGGCGGGTCTGCCCGAGCAGGCCGGCACGGACCTGACGCAGACCTTCTGGCCGGCCAGCTATCACGTGATCGCCAAGGACATCCTGCGCTTTCACACCGTCTACTGGCCGGCGCTGCTGATGGCGGCGGAGCTGGAGCTGCCCGAGCACGTCTTCGTTCACGGCTACCTGCTGATGGACGGCGAGAAGATGAGCAAGTCGCTGGGCAACGTGCTCGATCCGTTTGCCGTGATCGAGCGCTTCGGCGCCGACGCGCTGCGCTTCTACCTGCTGCGCGACGTGCCCTTCGGCCAGGACGGCTCGGTCTCGACGGCCGCCTTCGAGCAGCGTTATGAGAGCGAGCTGGCCAACGAGCTGGGCAACCTGGCCAGCCGCGCGATCGCGATGATCGAGCGCTACCGTGACGGCGTCGTTCCCAGCGGCGAAGTCGACGCGGCGCTGCGCGAGGACTTCGCGGGGCTGACCGAGCGCGTCTCGGCGCAGCTGGACCGCGCCGAGCTGACCTCGGCGCTGGACGAGATCTGGCAGCGCGTGCGGCGGCTCAATCGCTACGTCGAGGAGCAGGCGCCGTGGCAGCTGGCCAAGGACGACGCGCGCGCGGATGACCTGGACACGGTGCTGCGCACGCTCGCCGAGGGCCTGCGCAGCGTGACGGTGCTGCTGTGGCCGTACCTGCCGGCGAGCGCCGAGCGGCTGCTGGAGGCGCTCGGCGCGCCGGACGCGTCGCTGGCGAGCGCCGCGCTGGGAGACGGCTCGATCGCACGCGTCAGCTCGATCGAGCCGCTGTTTCCCAAGGATCGCCCGACGGTCGCGGACTCGTGATCGACTCGCACACCCACCTGGACCTGTGCGAGGCGCCGGACGCCGAGCTGGTCGCCGCGGCGACGGCCGCGGGCGTCACGCGCATTCTCACCGTCGGCATCGATGGCGGCTCGTGCCGCGCGGCGCTCGCCGCGGCGGAGGCGTTCCCGCAGGTCTACGCGGCGATCGGGCGTCATCCCAACGCCGCCAAGGGCTTCGACGACGCCGATCTCGCCGAGCTGCATGCGCTGGCCGAACACGAGCGTTGCCTGGCGATCGGCGAGACGGGCCTGGACTTCTACCGCGAGGGCGCGCCACGGGCCGACCAGCAGCGCGCGTTCGCCGCGCAGATCGAGCTCGCGCGCGCGACGGGCAAGCCGCTGGTCATCCACTCGCGCGCCGCCGAGTCCGAGACGCTCGCGCAGCTCGCCGGCGAAGCCGACGGGGTGCGCGTGGTCATGCACTGCTTCTCGATGCCCACACGCCTGACCGAGTGCCTGGAGCGTGGCTATGCGATCTCCTTCGCCGGCAACGTCACCTACAAGAGCGCCGCCGAGCTCTCAGAGGCGGCGAAGCGGGTCCCCGAGGAGCGCCTGCTCGTGGAGACAGACGCGCCCTACCTGACGCCGCAGGCCGTTCGCACCCTGAAGGGCACAGGCAAGCAGCGCAACCAGCCGGCGTTCGTCGCGCACACGCTGGCCTTTCTCGCCGAGCTGCGCGGCGTCAGCACGCAGGCGCTGGGCGAGGCTGTCCAGCGCAACGCCGCCGCCGTGTTCGGCTGGTGATGGCCGGCGTGTCCGACGTTCCCGTCCAGCCGAGCCTGCGGCGGATGCGGCGCTTCGCCGTGCGCCCGGACCGTGATCTCGGGCAGAGCTTCCTCGTCGACTCGAACATCCTCGGCGTGATCGACCGCGCCGCCGAGCTGACGCGCGAGGACGTCGTGCTGGAGATCGGCGGCGGCCTGGGCGTGCTGTCCGAGCACCTGGCCGAGCGCGTGGGGCAGGTGCACGTGGTGGAGGTCGACGAGCGCCTGCGCGAGGCCCTGCTGGACGCGACAGATCCGCACGCCAACGTGAGCGTGCACTGGGGCGATGCGATGAGGATCGACTTGCAGGCGCTCGACCCGGCGCCGACGAAGGTCGTGGCCAACCTGCCCTACGGCATTGCCGCCGGAGCGATCCTGCGCACGATCGAGGAGCTTGCGCGGGTGCGCAGCTGGGTGGTGATGATGCAGCGCGAGGTCGGCGAGCGCCTTGCAGCCACGCCCGGCGGCGGCGAGTACGGCACGCCGTCGGTGCTCGCTCAGCTCGCATGCGAGGTGCGCGTGCTGCGGGCGATCCCGCGCACGGTGTTCCATCCCGTGCCGAACGTCGACTCGGTGCTCGTGGGGCTCCGTCGGCGCGCCGGGCACTCCGCGGCCGGTGAAGCGCAACCTGTCGCCCCGATCTCGCCACAGCTGCGCGGGCTCGTCTCGGGATCGTTTGCGCATCGGCGCAAGACGCTCGTCGGCTCGCTGGCGCTGTCGGGAGGGGCGCCCGGGCGGTCTCGCGAGCAGGTGCGCGCCGCGCTGAGCGAGCTGGGCCTGGCGACCGACGTGCGCGCCGAGCGCCTGTCGCCGGCGGACTTCCGCGCGCTGGCGGCGGCGCTGGCGTTGTGAGCGAGATCGGCTCCTACGGCGCGCTGGCGCCGGCCAAGGTCAACCTGGGCTTGTTTTTGGGACTTCGCCGCGAGGGCGATGGCCGCCACGAGCTGGTGACGGTCATGCAGTCGATCTCGCTGGCCGACGAGCTGCGCCTGGAGCCAGCGCCACCGGGCGTCGACCACGACGAGATCGTCTGCCCCGGGCTGGTCGACCCGCCGCAGGAGAACCTCGCCGCTCGCGCTCTGGCGAGCTTTCGCGCGGCGACCGGCTGGCGGGCGCCGCCGCTGCGACTGAGCATCCATAAGCGCATTCCGGTCGCCGCCGGGCTGGGCGGCGGCTCGGCGGACGCGGCCGCGGCACTGCGCCTGGCATCCCGCGCGTCGCAGCTGGGCGATGAGCGGCTGCTGTGTGAGCTCGGCGCCGAGCTCGGCGCGGACGTGCCGGCGCAGGTCGCGCCCGGGCGCTGGCTGGCGAGCGGCGCCGGCGAGCTGCTGGAGGCGTTGGCGACGCCATTTCCGGCGCTCGAGCTGCTCGTGCTGCCGGCGGCCGGTGCGCTGTCGACGGCGGACGTCTATGAGGAGTCCGACGAGCTCGGCCTTGCGCGCGAGCGCGGGGAATTGGAGCAGCGCAGAGAGCAGCTGCGCGCGGCGCTGGAGCTCGGTGCGCCGCTGCCCGCGGCGCGCGAGCTGCTGCACAACGACCTGCAGGCGGCGGCCA
>DATHJQ010000083.1:0-3097 GCA_035286505.1 Solirubrobacteraceae bacterium
ACACTTTCCCGCTGGCGGCGTCGTACTGGTAGGCGTGGATGATGCCGTCGGAGTTGGCGACGATCAGCTGGTTGGTGTCGTTGCCGGCAAGGTCGACGAGCACTGGGCTGGCGTTGCCGTCGCCGCGCATCTCGATGGGGAAGCCTTTGAGCATGTCCTGGTCGCGGTGCAGGAAGGCCTGGCGGCGGTCCTCGCCGGACATCACCGGGCCGGGCGCGCCGCTCGCGCTCTTTACGACGACGCGGATCGTGAACGCATAGGGCAGGCTGTTCGGCCGCCCGTTTGATGTCTGCGCGGTGCCACCGTTTTCGTTGCCCGTGAACGAGACCGGTTTGCCCGGCGGGAACATCGCCTGCAGCGTCGCCGTGGGGACGTTCGCGAGCAGCCCTTTGAAAGCGCTGTTGTGGACGGTGCTGCCGTTGCAGAAGGACGAGCTCACGGCCGCGAAGTCGCCAATGGACGACGTCGTCGCGTTGTTGGGCTGGGCGCCCGGCGCGACTTCGACGCGGCACGTGTAGCCGGTGCGCGCGTTGACGTAGCCGTTGACGGCGATCGAGGACTGCGCCGGGTCGAGCTGTTCGAACCATTCGGGTGAGGTGACGTCAGCCTGCGGCGGGATCCAGCCCTGCGCGGCCGCTTCGACGGACTTGTAGGCGTCGATGCGCCCGTAGCCGTCGATCTGGTCAAAACCCTTGCGCGTCGGGTAGCGGAAAGTGTCGGGCAGCGGGCCCTCCACGCCGCCTTTCTCGTCGGCGGCGAAGGTGGAGTCCAGGTTGGGGTCGGTGCAGGTGGCCGCCATGCCCACGCTGCACGCCGTTTCGGGCTGCTGGGCGGTGTTGACGTCGTCGGCCTGGCCGCCTTCTCCCTGGTCGGCGGCGGCCGTGCCGGAGCTCGGCGAGTTGGAGGCGAGCTGCGAGGAGTTGTTGACGGTTGTGCCGGCGATGTTGCCCGAGGCCATCAGCTGACGGACCTCGTCGGCGGTGATCGCGCAAGGTGTGCCGTCGACGCGCGTGCAGTCTTTGGCGGCTGCCATTTTCGCGCCAGAACCGCTCGTGCAACCGCCATACAGCGACGCGCCGCATGCGTTGAGCGCAGCCGCGTAGACGAGTCCGGCGACACCTGCGCTTTTGCCCGTGGCCTCGGAGGAGCACGAGGTTGCCGGCACTGACAGGTCGATGCGCGAGCCGAAGTTCGTGCAGCCGTCGAGCTGCAGGTAGGAGGGTGGCTGGGTGGTGATCGGTACGCCTTCCAGGTCAGCCGGTCCTTCGATCGCGTTGACGACGATCGTGTGGGGCAGCGCGCCCGGCTGGTTGTGGTGCTCGGCCGCCTCGTCGGCGGCCGACGCGATCACGGCGACGCCGTGGTTGTAGGCGTAGTCGATCGCTTCGCGCGCGGACACCGGGTTGCTGACCGTGCCCAGCGCCTCCTGCACGACGTCCACACCACGGTCGGTCGCGTACAGCGTCGCCTGCGCGAAGCGCTCGCCGTTGGCGACGAAGGACTCGCCCACGCGCAGCGGCAGCACCACGCAGTTGGGGCAGGTGCCAGTGTCGCCCCCGCTTATGTTCGCCTCGGCGGTCGAATCCTCCATCTCGCCGGAGCCGTGTCCGTACTGGACGTCGTCATAGGCGTCGTTGTTGTTGTCGACGAAGTTCCAGCCGGCGATGTCGCTCGCGTAGCCGTTGCCGTCGTGGTCGGTGCCGTCGGAGAAGGCGATGATCAGGTCCTCGGGGGTGAGCATCCCGGAAGGGCCGTTGCGGCACGCGGAGGTGGTCGGCGGGTTGGTGCACTGCGGGTAGGTGGTCACGACGTTGGCCACGCGCGAGTCGCAGGCGTAGTCCATCGTGTTGAAGACGCCCTGTTCGAGTACGTCTTAGGGGATCGCGCCGCTGCCGCCCGGCGTGCCGCCGGGCATAGCGCCGTGAGCGTCGAAGTCGCCGCCCGTCGCCGCGCGCGCGGAGGCGCAGTCGATGCCGGTCGAGGAGTCGAAGGTCGTGCCGAGGTCGTTTCGAGGGGCGGGCAGCTCGCCGGCGTTGATGAGCACCTTCTTGCGCAGCTGGCGCATGTCGCCGGTGTCGTTCCATTTGATTCCCGAGTCGAGCTCGCCGATCGCCACGTCCGGCCGCCCGACGGTCACGTTGAAGCCGGTGTGAAGGGGCGTGCCGGCCGCGACGCAGGAGCCGGTTCCGGACGGCATCGTCGCGTGGGAGTCGACGAGGCTCATGCCCGTCACGCCGCACAGCTCGTCCTGCTGGGAGTTGTTCTGTTCGATCGTGAGTTTTTCGCCGGGGACTTTTTCGTCGTTGGGGTCGGCCGGCGTGGCCGCGAGCTTCCAGGGGTCGCCGACGTTCGTCGGCGTGTGCCCCGGCGCGAGCTTCCAGCTCGCCGGGTCATTGAGCGTCCCGTCGCCGGTGTAGGGGAAAGCGGCGAACGCACTCGAGGCGCTGAGCGCGAAGAGGATGCTCAAGAGGGCGACGGCGCCCGCCGTCGAGATCAGCACAGCCGAGGCGCGCCGCCGACGGCGCGCCCGGCGTCCCCCCGCGCCCCGCACCGCCGCGCGCCCCCCGCCTTGCCTCGCCTCCAGAAGACCTTCCCGCCCTGCCTGCATGTTGACCCCTCTCTCCACTCTGCACACTCTGCGCGTGCCCGTTGCGCAGGCCACGTTCATCGCCCGAGCGTCTGCGTCAGCTCGACCACCTGCTGGAAGGTCGGCCGGTTCTGGAACGGGAACGGCGACAGCGAGACGCCGCTGGCGCTCACGAACCGGTTCATGTCAAAGCAGCTGGCCTGCGGGTCTTCGGCGCACTGGCCGTGACCGTAGATCTGCTGCGGCGTGACCGACAGGGCCTGCGCCAGCGAGCTCTGCAGCGCCTGCTGGCAGGCCTGCAGCGAGCCGTCGCCGCAGTAGAGCTGCGGGTAGGCGCCGTGTGGCGTGACGCCGGCGCCGTTGGCGGCGAGCACGTCGCGCAGATCCTTGCTCACGTAGCCGTACCAGCCGTCGGCGAAGTCCGGGGCGCTCGGTTCGCCGCCGGGATTGGGCGAGCCGAGTTCGAGCATGCCGCGCAACGCGTCGAAGGCCGTGTCGCCCAGCGCCGGG
>DATHJQ010000084.1:0-7332 GCA_035286505.1 Solirubrobacteraceae bacterium
AACAGGTGCAGCGGGTCGTGCAGCATCGCGTGGCCCACGTAGGCGACCTGCCAGGCGGTGCGCACGGGATCGCCGAGATCCGGCGCGATGCGCGTCGACATGTGCAGCACGAGCGGCCAGCTCGTCAGTACTGCGAGCGCGACGCCGGCGACGATCACCCAGGCGATCTCCCGCGCGTTCAGCTGAGGCGAGGCGATCCAGCGCGATCGTCCGACGGCGCGCTCGTCCTCGCGGGCGGAAGCCGGCGCGGCGTCGGCGTCGTAAGCCTCGTCGCGGCGCTCGGGCACGGGCTCACGCCCGTCCGCCGGCGAAGCGGCGCTCGGTATTGCGGAGGATCCGGCCGGCGTACGCGAGGGACTGGGGACCCCTGTGCTCATCGACTGCTCGTGTTCGCGTCAGCGGGGATCGGCGCAGCATACGGGAGCCGCCTTCCGGACAGCGGCGGTGCGCGGCGGTTTGCCCGCGGGCCAGAGGCAATCGGGTCACATTGCGTCACACTGCGACCGATGAAGATTCTCGTGGTGGGGGCCGGGGGGGTGGGCGCTGCGTTCGCGGCGATTGCGCAGCGCCGGCCGGCGTTTGCAAAGGTCGTGCTCGCCGACGTGGCGGCGGAGCGGGTCAAGTCGGTCGTCGCCGGCCTGGGCGAGCCGGGGCGCTTCTCGGCTGAGCGCGTCGACGCCTCCAGCAAGGAGGATCTCGTCTCGCTGATCGGGCGGGTGCAGCCCGACGCCGTGCTCAACGCGTGCGATCCGCGCTTCAACGAGCCGATCTTCGGCGCGGCGTTCGCGGCCAAGGTGACCTACCTGGACATGGCCATGACGCTGTCGCGCCCGCACGCCCAACGCCCTTACGAGCTTCCGGGAAAGCTGCTCGGCGAACGTCAGCTCGATCGCAGCGAGGCGTGGGAGCAGGCCGGCCTGCTCGCGCTGGTGGGCATCGGCGTGGAGCCGGGCCTGTCAGACGTGTTTGCCGCCTACGCCGCGCAGGAGCTGTTCTCCAGCGTCGTCGAAGTCGGCGTGCGCGACGGGTCCGACCTGATCGTCGACGGCTATGACTTCGCGCCCACGTTCTCCATCTGGACGACCATCGAGGAGTGCCTGAACCCGCCGCTGATCTGGGAGCGCGAGCGCGGCTTCTACACGACCGCGCCATTCTCCGAGCCCGAGCTTTTCGACTTCCCGGAGGGCATCGGCAAGCTGCAGTGCGTGAACGTCGAGCACGAGGAGGTCGTGCTGATCCCGCGTTGGGTGGACTGCCAGCGCGTCACCTTCAAGTACGGGCTCGGAGCGGAGTTCATCGACGTGCTGCGCACGCTGCACAAGCTGGGCCTGGACTCGACCGAGCCGGTTTCGGTGCGTGACGTGAAGGTCGCCCCACGCGACGTGGTCGCGGCAGCGCTGCCCGACCCGGCGACGCTCGGCGAGCGGATGACAGGGCGAACCTGCGCGGGCACGTGGGTCACGGGGACGGGCAGTGACGGGCAACCTCGCTCGACCTACCTGTACCACGTCGTCGACAACGAGAACACGATGCGCGAATACGGCAGCCAGGCGGTCGTCTGGCAGACCGCCGTGAACCCCGTCGTCGCGCTGGAGCTGCTCAACGAGGGCGCGTGGAAGGGCGCAGGCGTGCTCGGTCCGGAGGCCTTCCCGCCGAAGCCGTTCCTCGAGCGCTTGGCCGAGTTGGGGGCGCCGCACGCGACCGTCGAGGTTCCACCCCGCGTCTAGAGATCTCGCACGGCTCAGTCGCCCTCGCCGGGTGGCCTCCGGGACGGGTCCCCCTCCTCCTCAGGTGTGAGCCGATGTGCTCCATGGGTGACGTGTTCTGCTCCCATCAGGTGTGCAGGCGCGCGCTCGACGGGTGCATCGAGCAGGCCGGGCGGGGCCGTTTCGGTCTTGCGACCGAACAGGTATTTCTCGCCGAAGAACCTCTTGAAGTACGGCCGTGAGACGAACATCAACACGATGCCGATCACCATGCCGATCCCGCCGAACCAGAGCGGCAGCGTCAGCCCGGCGTAGATTTTCCCTTCGGAGTTGGCGGCTTTTCCGTAGTAGTAGATCGCGTAGCCGCCGATGCCGTAGAACATCAGACCGCCGAGGAATGGGGCCAGCCCGACGAGCACGAACTTGCGCAGGCTCGTGAACAGCTCGCGCCGGTAGTACCAGGCGCACGCCAGGCCGGTCGAGCCGTAGTAGAAGCACACCGGGATCCCGAGGGCGACGACGGCGAGTTCGAGCACCGTTTCGGAGATCAGGATCAGCGGCACGGCCACCGCGATCGAGATCAGGCCGAAGCCCCAGGTCGACACGGTCGGCGTGAGGAAGCGGGAATGGATCTTGCCGAGCACCGAGGGGATTGCGCCCCAACGCGCCATTGACAGGGTCGTGCGCGCGGTCGGCAGGATCGTGGTCTGCGTGGACGCGGCAGCGGACGTCAGCACGGCGACGATCAGGAACTTGACGCCGACGGCGCCGAGCACCGGTTTGCCGAGCGCGTTGAGCACGTCGCCGGCGTTGTCTTCGTTGGCGATGAAGCCGGGCCCGTGGTAGGCCTGCGCGCCGGCGGACACGACCAGGTAGATCGCGACCAGCAGCAGCGTCGAGACGACGGCCGCGCGCCCGGGACCCTCGTTGGAGTCCTCGGACTCCTCGTTGACGGCGACGCCGGAGTCCCAGCCCCAGTAGATGAAGATCCCAAGCAGCAGCGCGACCACGAGGTCATGGAACTTCATCGCAAATGGGTTGAACCAGGAGGCGGCCGGTTCGACCGAGTGCGACGGGCTGGCGGTGTAGACGTCGAGGAGCGCCACGATCGCGAAGATCGCGAGCATCGCCACCTCGAAGCTGAGCAGCACCTGCTGGATTCGTGCGGAGAGCTCGATCCCGCGGTGGCAGATCCAGGTCATCAAGAGGATCCACAGGCCCGAGCCGACCAGCGCTGCGCCCGAATGCGCTTCGGCCCAGCTCCAATCGAACAGCTTGAAGGTGTACGTCGCGGCGATGTAAGCGAGCGACGCCATCACGAGCACGTCGGCGAGGAAGATCGCCCACCCGTTGACCCAGCCGGCCCCCGGGCCGAACGCACGGGTGGTCCACGCGAACGTCGTGCCGGCGTCGGGATCGGACTTGTTGAGGTAGCGGTAGGCGAGCGAGACGAGGAAGATCGGCACGAAGGCGGCCAGCAGCACGCCGGGCGCGTGCGTGGCCACGCCGGGGTCGAGAGCGATGTAGCCGAGCGTCGCAGCGAGCGAGTAAGCAGGAGCGGTGGACGCGACTCCGATGACGATGTTCGAGATGTAGCCGATCGCGTTGCGCTTCAGGCCCTTGCTCTCGACCTGGCCCGTTGCTGGGGCGCCCACTGCGACGGCGCCTTCGGTGGCCATCGTGTGCTCCTCTCGTCGGTTCGATTCCTAGCCGCTGTCTCGAGCTCAAAGTTATGGCCTGGAGCGACGCCGCCGCAAGGTTCAGCTGTCCCAAAAGGCGACCGAGGTGCTGTACATCTCGTACAAGCATGTTTGGGCCGCTTTGACGTCGAGTGTCATTGAGCAAGGGATTCGGCCGCAGTATTGTTGTCCTGAGTGTCTACTTGACACGGCAGCCCAGCAAAACCTCCAGGAGAGGACCCCATGGCCAGCCCAGCGAACGTGAACGACACGCGATCAGCCGGCGCAAGCGCATCGGGATCGACCGCCGCCCCCGCCGCTCCGGGCCCGGACGGCCCCGCGTTGAGCCAAGAGCCGTCGGGCGAGCTTCAGCGTCTTGCCAAGCGCCATCTGTGGATGCACTTCACGCGGATGGGCTCCTACGCCGACGCCGACGTGCCGGTGATCGTGCGCGGCGACGGCTGCTACGTGTTCGACGAGCACGGCAAGCGCTACCTGGACGGCCTGTCGGCGCTCTACTGCGTGAACGTCGGACACGGGCGTGCGGAGCTGGGAGAGGCCGCGGCGAAGCAGGCCAAGGAGCTGGGCTTCTACACGAACTGGAGCTATGCGCACCCGCGCTCGATCGAGCTGGCCGCGCGCATCGCCGAGCTCGCCCCGGGCAGCCTCAACCGTGTGTTCTTCACGTCGGGTGGCTCGGAGTCGGTCGAGTCGGCGTGGAAGCTCGCCAAGGCCTACCACCACGCGCGAGGCGAGCACGGGCGACACAAGCTGATCTCGCGCAAGCTCGCCTACCACGGGACTTCGATGGGAGCGCTGACGGCGACCGGGCTGACGCCGCTGCGCACGCCATTTGAACCGCTCACGCCCGGCGGCGTGCACGTGCCCAACACGAACTCCTATCGCTGGCAGGAGGACCGCGACCCGCTGTGGGCGGCCGACGCGATCGAGGAGGCGATCGAATTCGCCGGCCCCGAGACGGTCGCGGCGGTGATCCTCGAGCCGGTGCAGAACGGCGGCGGCTGCTTCGTGCCCCAGGACGGCTACTTCCAACGAGTGCGCGAGATCTGCGACCGCCACGGAGTGCTGCTGATCTCCGACGAGGTGATCTGCTCGTGGGGACGCATCGGCCACATGTTCGGCTGCGAACGCTTCGACTACCAGCCGGACATGATCACGACTGCCAAGGGCATCACCTCGGCCTACGCGGCGCTCGGCGCGGTGATCGCGGGCGATCACATCGCCGAGCCGTTCATGCAGGGCAAGGAGATCTTCAACCACGGCTTCACGTTCGCCGGGCATCCGATGGGGTGCGCGATCGCTCTGGCGAACATCGACGTGATCGAGCGCGAGGACCTGTGCGCGCACGTGCTGGAGAACGAAGGCGAGCTGCGCGCGATGCTCGAGAGCCTGCGCGACCTGCCGATCGTCGGCGACGTGCGCGGCGCCGGCTACTTCCAGGCGATCGAGCTGGTCAAGCACCAGGACACCAAGGAGACATTCGACTCGCAGGAGTCTGAGGATCTGTTGCGCGGCTTTCTCTCCGGCGAGCTCTACCGGCGCGGCCTGATCTGCCGCACCGACGACCGCGGCGATCCGATCGTTCAGCTGTCGCCGCCGCTGATCGCCGGACCCGAGCAGTTCGCGGAGATCGAGTCGATCCTGCGCGACGTGCTGGGCGAGGCATCGCGGCGCATGGAGCAAGGTGGAGGGCTACGTACAGGGCCCCGGCTCCGGACGTAATGGAGCTCACCGTCGAGAGCCTGATCGACGAGCTCGGCCTCGAGCTGGCCAGCGGCCACGAATCGGCGCGGACGCACGTCCGCTGGGTTCACAGCACCGAGTTGCCAGACCCGACGCCGTGGCTGCGCGGAGGCGAGCTGCTGCTGACGACAGGCATCCAGCTCGATGGCCCCAAGAGCCAGCGCGAGCTGATCGACAGGCTGGCCGACCACCGCATCGCCGGTCTGGGCTTCGGCACCGGCTTCAAGCACAAGCGCCTGCCGGCGGCGCTCGTGACGGCGGCGCGCAAGCGTGCCTTCCCGCTGTTCGAGGTGCCCTACGAGCTGCCGTTCATCGCGATCACCGAGCGGGCGTTTGCGCAGCTGGTCAACGAGCGCTACGAGATGCTGCAGCGCAACATGGCCGGTGACGTGCTCGCCGAGGCGCTGACCGGCCATCTCTATCCGGAGGAGGTGCAGGCGCGCCTGCGGCCATTCGGCATCGGCGAGCAGGCCGCGGTGCTGGCGTTCGCGCTGGACGACCCCAGCGCGGCGGCGGCGCCGCTGGAACGGGCGCTCGAGGGGCAACGCACGCGAAGCCTCGTGGCCATCCGCGCAGGGCTTCTGTGCGCGGTGATCGACGCCTCGGGCAAGGACCCGATCGCTTTGGCGGCCAAGCTTCGCGGTGAGCTGGACACGCGCTTCGGCGAGGTCCGAGCCGCGGCCAGCAGGGCGGGCGCCGCGCAGTCGCTGCGCCTGAGCTTCCACGAGGCGCGCTGCGCGCTGGAGGCGGTGAGGCTGCAGAACGGCGACGCGCCCGAGGTCGCCTCCTACCGCGATCTCGGCGCGTTCCAGCTGCTGCTCAGCCTGCAGGACGACGATGCGCTGGTGTCCTACTGTCGCGGCGTGCTCGGTCCGGTCGAGCAGAACGAGGGCGACTACGGCGAGGAGCTGCTGCGCTCGCTGGACGTGTTCATCGAACACAACGGACATTGGGAGAAGGCAGCCAGCCAGCTGTTCTGTCATCGCCACACGCTGCGCTACCGCGTGCGTCGCGTAGAGCAGCTCACCGGACGAGACTTCTCAAAGGCGCGAGACCGCATCGAGTTCTGGCTGGCCTTGCGCGGGCGGGAGCTGGCGCGGTGAGGATCGGCGTTCCCAGCGAGATCAAGTCCGACGAGTACCGCGTGGCGATCACGCCGGCGGGCGTCAGGGAGCTGACGTCGCGCGGGCACGAGGTGTTCCTCCAGGCGGGCGCGGGCGAGGGCAGCGCGATGGGCGACGAGCATTTCCAGGCACAGGGCGCGCGGATCGTGCCGGACGCGCGGACCGTCTTCGCCGAGACCGAGCTCGTGCTCAAGGTCAAGGAGCCGCAGGCAGCCGAGGTGCAGATGCTGCGAGCCGAGCAGACGCTGTTCGCCTACCTGCATCTTGCCGCCGAGCCTGAGTTGGCGGGTGCGCTGCAGCAGTCCGGCGCGACGTGCATCGCCTATGAGACCGTCGAGGACGGGGCTGGTCGCCTGCCGCTGCTGGCGCCGATGAGCGAGGTGGCGGGCAAGATCGCCACGCAGGCCGGCGCGTTCATGCTCGAGAAGCCGCTCGGCGGTCGCGGCATCCTGCTCGGCGGCGTGCCCGGCGTGGCGGCGGCGACCGTGCTCGTGATCGGCGGCGGCGTGGTCGGCATGAACGCGGCCTTCATCGCGATCGGCATGGAGGCGGACGTGTTCGTCTTCGACCGCTCGATCGACCGCCTGCGCGAGCTGGAAGTGGCGTTCGGCGGACGCGCCTCGACGGTCTACTCCTCGACGCTGGCGATCGAAGAGATGCTGCCGCTGGCCGACCTGGTGATCGGCGCGGTGCTCGTCCACGGCGGACGCGCGCCGCACGTGGTCACGCGCAAGCAGCTGAAGCTGATGAGGCGCCACGCGGTGCTCGTGGACGTCTCGATCGACCAGGGGGGCTGCTTTGAGACGTCGCGCCCGACGACGCACTCGCAGCCCACATATGAGGTCGATGGCATAGTGCACTACTGCGTGACGAACATGCCCGGAGCCGTGCCGATCACCTCGACGTATGCGCTCACGAACGCCACGCTGCCGTACGTCATCGAGCTCGCCGAGACGGGCGTCGAGACCGCTCTGCAGGACAGCGAGGAGCTGCGCCACGGCCTCAACGTGAAGGCGGGCGAGATCACGCATCCGGCGGTCGCGCAAGCGCTGCGCGAGC
>DATHJQ010000085.1:0-4274 GCA_035286505.1 Solirubrobacteraceae bacterium
ATGGCTACACTTTGTAAAGCATGTTGGAGGAGCGTCTATCCAACCGCCCCTGCGGCGGCCGCTACGGCGACATCATCCAGGCGATCGGCAACACGCCGCTCGTCGAGCTCAAGCGCCTGTCGCCGAAGCCCGGCGTGCGCATCTGGGCCAAGCTCGAGTCGCACAACCCGACGGGCTCGGTCAAGGACCGCGTCGCCCGCGCGCTGATCGAGGACGCCGAGGAGAAGGGCGCCATCTCGGCCGGGCAGACGATCCTCGAACCGACCTCGGGCAACACGGGCATCTCGCTGGCGATGATCGCCCGGCGCAAGGGCTACAAGCTGAAGGTCGTGATGCCCGAGAACGTCACGCCCGAGCGCACGCAGCTGCTTCAGATGTACGGCGCCGAGATCGTCTACTCGCCGGGCGACCAGGGCTCAAACGGCGCGGTGGCCATGTCGCTGGAGATGGCTGGCGAAGACTCCTCGGTCTACATGCCCTACCAGTACGGCAACGAGGCCAACCCCAACGCCCACTACAACGGGACGGCGGTCGAGATCCTCGAAGAGCTCGACGAGATCTCAGCCTTCGTCGCCGGCCTCGGCACGGGCGGAACGCTGATGGGCAACGGCAGGCGCCTGAAGGAGACATTCGGCGACGCCTGCAAGATCGTCGCCGCGGAGCCCATGCAGGGCGAGCCGGTGCAGGGCCTGCGCTCACTCGACGACGGCTTCATCCCGCCGATCATCGACATCTCGCTGCTCGATCGCAAGATCTTCGTGACGAACACCGACGCGATCTCCTGGACGCGCAAGCTGCTCGACGAGGAGGGCGTCTTCGCGGGCGTCTCCACCGGCGCGATCGCCAGCATCGCCGTGCGCATCGCCGGCGAGCTGGATGAGGGCAACGTCGTGTTCGTCGTCGCCGACGACGGCTGGAAGTACCTCTCCAGCGGCATCTACACGCTGCCGGTCGAGGAGATCGAGAACCTGGACTCGACCGTCTGGTGGTAGCGGCGCACTCGGCGATCGCCCGCAGCGTGGGGGGCTGGGCATGAAGATCGCGCAGAACCTGCTCGACGAGATCGTCGCGCACGCGCTGGCAGGGCCGAAGATCGAGTGCTGTGGCGTCGTCGCCGCCCAGCCGGCCGAAGCCGGCGCGCAGCGCACGGCGACGCGCGTATACCGCGCCGAGAACATCCACGCGAGCGCGCTGAAGTTCGAGATCGACCCGATGGACCTGTTGCGCCTCAACAACGCGATCGAGGACGAGGGCTGGGAGATCGGCGCGATCTATCACTCACACGTGCGCAGCGCGCCCTACCCGTCGCAGACGGACATCGGCTTCGCCGCCGGCTGGCCCGGCGTCGAGTGGATCATCGTCGGACTTGCCTCGGGCGAGCAGCCGCTCGTGCGCTCCTATCTGATCGACGGGCCCGAGGTCCGCGAGGTGGCCGTCGAGATCTCCGCTGATCAGCCTCTGGGCGAGCGCGGCGGCGTGGGGGAGGCGGCGAGCTGAGCGACAAGCCGCTGATCTGCCCGTCCTGCGGCTCCTCGCACCCGCGAGTTGAGCGGTTCTGTCCCGACTGTCGAATGCCGCTCGTCCACGTGCCGGGCAGCGAGCGTGAAGCGTCGGCACGCCAGCGCAAGGCGCGCAAGATCAAGCCGCAGTACGCGGAAGGCCAGCTGGTCAAGGTCGCCTATGCGAGCAACCAGCCCGAGGCCGAGCTGATCGAGGCGCTGCTGCTGGAGGAGGGCATCCCCAGCATGTCGCGCCGCTCCGGTGGCTTTGACGTCCCCGACTTCCTGGCCGCGGGGCCGCGCGACATCCTCGTTCCCGAGTCAGGCGCCGACGCCGCGCGCGAAGCTCTCGCGCCGACGCCGCCCGGCTAGGCGAGGACGGCCTGCTGGCCGGCTGTTTCCGAGGTGATCGAACGGATCTCCTCGGAGGCCCGCTCGAACTCGGCGTCGGACAGCACCGGCGTGCCCTCGAAGGGCAGTTCGCGCTGCAGCTCGATCCACGCCTGCGTGGCCGTGTACTCGTCCTTGACCTTGACGGTCACCGGCCGGGGGATGCGATAGGTGCGCAGCAGAAGCACGTGCAACGGCTGGTGGCGGCGCCAGCCGAGGCGCTTTTCGGCGTAGTCGGGCGTCCACACGTAGAACGGCGAGAGCGCGTCGACGCAGCGCGGGTCGGCGATCGTGAAGTGATCGGCCACCTCGGCCCATGCGCGGATGCGTACGCGGTCGGGCTGTTGCATGGGCGCGCCGGAGGTGAACGCGTGCAGCAGCGGCTCGCCGTCGCTCCAGACGCCCTCCTCGAGCGCTCGGCGCAGCTCCGGCTGGTGAGACTCGCGCACGAGGTCGCCGGTCTGGTGGTCGAAGGTGGGGTACAAAAAGAAGCGCTCGTGAGCCAGCCGCAGCGACTTGCCCGGTTCACGAATGCCGCCCTTTCTGAGCGTGAGGAGCTGCTCGCCTTCCGCTAGCGCACGGACGGTGACAGCCCATTCTTTGAAAGCAATTGGCATAACGATGAAGCTAAGAAAGCGTCTCTATCTAGCCGGCGTTCCGCCTCTTTTCGGCGGTCGCTGGCTCGTTAAAGATACGAAACACAGACGGAAATCCCAAACTGCCTGCAAATCGGCGGTTTATTGGCGACGTTTACGCGAGCGATGGCGGTGCGGGGCCGCGAGCGCCGGCCGGTCGCCGTGTCTCCGTCTCGATCCGACTCGGTCGCCACGATGCCCGGCCGGGCGACGTCTTGGCGTTGGACGTCGGGAGTCATCCGTCGCCCCGGCGTCCCAGCCCATCGTCGGCCCGTCCGAATCCCCCTCCGCCCGGCGTTTCGATGCGCAGCCGCTGCCCTGCGCGCAGCGCGCCCATCGCCTTGCCCGCCAGCGGCGCGCCGTCGAGCAGGTCGCGGCCGGGCGCGCCCGGCTGGCCGCCCGCGGCGCCGCGCGGGGCATGCCGGCGACGCTCGGCGATCAGCGAGAAGCGCATCTCGCGCAGCGCTTCGATCTCACGCACGACGCCGTCGCCGCCGCGCGTGGCACCGGCGCCGCCGGAGCCACGACGCAGCGCGTAGCGCACGACGCGCAGCGGGAACTCCCGCTCGAGCGCCTCGATGGGCGTGTTGAGCGTGTTGCTCATCGCCACGTGCACCGCGCTGGGACCGTCAGCGTGCGCGCACGCTCCCTGACCGCCGCCGAGCGTCTCGTAGTAGGAGAACGCCTCGCCCGCCGATGTGGACTCGGCTCCGAGGGTCAGGTTGTTCATCGTGCCCTGCCCGAGCGCGCGCCCGAACGCGCCGAGCACGAGATCGGCGACGCGCGAGGAGGTCTCCACGTTGCCGGCCGCCACCGCGGCGCCGGGCTGTGCGTTGAGCAGCGACCCCTCGGCCGCGCGCACGTCCACGGGCCGGTAGGCGCCGGCGGACGGGGGGATGTCGGGGTCGGTGAGCACGCGCACGGCGAACAGGCACGCCGAGCGCGTGACGGCGAGCGGGCAGTTGAGGTTGCCGTCGTGCTGCGCCGCGCTGCCGGCGAAGTCGAGCGTCAGTCGCTCGCCCGCGACTGTCGCGCGCAGGCGCAGCGCGAGGTCGCCCTCGCGCGCCTCGAGCACGTCCTCGGCCAGCAGCTCGCCGTCGGGCAGCGCCGCCAGGCATGCGCGCGTGCGCCGCTCGGCGTAGTCGAGCACGGCGTCGGTCGCCTGGCGCAGCCGCGCGGCGCCCAGCCGGGCGGCGAGCGCGGTGAGCCGCAGCGCGCCGATGCGGTTGGCGGCGAGCTGCGCGCGCAGATCGGCGCGCCGCTCCTGTGGTTGGCGCATGCGCGCGACCAGCTCGTCGATGGCTTCATCGTCGAGCCGACGAGGCGCGATGACGACCCCCTCCTCGGCCAGTGTGCGGCTGTCGGCGGGCATCGACCCGGGCACGCGCCCGCCGACGTCGGCGTGGTGCGCGCGGCTGGCCGCGAAGCCCAGCAGGGCGCCCGCGCTCGCGGCCGCTCGCGCGTCCCCGTCTGCGCCCGCGGCGAACACGGGCGTGATGACGGTGATGTCGGGCAGATGCGTGCCGCCGGCGAAGGGATCGTTGAGGATCCAGGAGACGCCGGGCGCGTGACGCTCGCCGAGCACGGCGGCGACGGCGGCGGGCATCGAACCGAGGTGCACGGGGATGTGCTCGGCCTGCATGACCATCCGGCCGTCGGTGTCGAACAGCGCGGTCGAGGCGTCACGGCGCTCCTTGATGTTCGACGAGTGCGCAGAGCGGATCAGCGCGACGCCCATCTCCTGGCACGC
>DATHJQ010000086.1:0-19781 GCA_035286505.1 Solirubrobacteraceae bacterium
GCTGGCAGTCTCGCGGCGATCCGCTTGCCTGTCAACGTCCCTATCTAAGCACGCCCGTGGCGCTCGGACGAGCGCGGCGTCGAGCGCGGCGAGGGTCAGAGACGCCGCGTGCCGACACGCCGCGGTCGCCGGGCGCTCGCGCGCCGTTCAGAGTGCGCCGGCGAACTGCACGATCTGCCCCAGCACCAGCGCGGCGTCCTCGCGGTGCGGCCAGTGCCCGGCGCCGTCGACGATCAGCGCCCTGCTCGGGGGCGGGAAGAGCTCGGCCGTGGCGCCGAAGAGCTCGGCGTCGATGATGTCGGCGGTGCCGCCGATCGCCAGGTTGGGCACGTCCGGCGGCCTGTCCAGCAGCTTGGAGCCGCCGAGCGGCAGCGCGCGGTAGTAGTCGATCGCGCCCTGCAGCGTCGCCGGCGAAGAGAGCGCATGCTTGGCGTGGCGCACCGACGCGTCGCGCTCGGGCCCCGACCAGTTGGGCGCCCAGCGGCTGTAGAGCTTCTCCAAGTAGGCGAAGTCGTTGCGCCTGACGCTGCTGGGCGCCCACGGCAGCTTCAGCGCGATGAAGTGGCGCGCGGCCAGCAGCGACGCCGGCGTGCGCTTGAGCTGGCTCGGATGCGGGATCGCGATCGTGACGATCGCGCGGGTGCGCTGCGGCGCAATCGTCGCCATCACATAGGCCATCAGCGCGCCCCAGTCGTGCCCGACGATCACCGCGCGTTGGGCGCCGATCGCGTCCAGCAGCGCCAGGCCGTCGCGGCCGATCGTCTCGAAGTCATACGGACGCCCCGCCACGATCGTGTCTGCGTGATAGCCGCGCAGCCACGGCACGGTCACGCGCCAGCCGGCGCGGACGAGCTCGGCCAGCAGGTCGGCATAGGAGTGCGGCGTGTCCGGAAAGCCGTGCACGAGCACGATGTCCGGCCCCTCGCCCTCCTGCGAGACGACGAAGGGCTGCGTGCCGCTGGAGATCGTGCGGAACTCCACCGCGCCAGTCTACGCCCCGGCGAGCGGCGCGCGGATCCGCCGCTATGCGCCGACCAGCGGCGCGCCCATCTCGGCCACGTCGCCCAGCTCCTGCTCGCCGGCGATCAGCTCCATCAGCAGGCAGTCGTGCCAGCCTTCGCCCCGGCTGTCGCGCTCGTAGCGGCGCATCACGCCGACGGCTCTGAAGCCGACCTTCTCATAGACTCCGATCGCCACCGCGTTGTCGCACGCGGGATCGATCGTGATGCGGTGATGGCCGCGCTCGGCGATCAGATGGCCGACCATGCGGCGCAGCGCCTCGGTACCCAGGCCGCGACCGTGCACCGCCGGATCGAGAAACAGGTCGATCGTCGCGTGGCGATAGCGCGGCGTCAGCTCCTCCCAGTACTCGACCAGCCCGACAACGCGGTCTTCGACGACGATGCAAAAGCGCGTCGACTCGGGGTCGTCGCTCGCCGGCAAGCCGGGTTCGGGCTCGCCCCACCAGCGAACCACCTCGGGCGTGCTGTGGATGCGTCGAAGCTCCGCCTCGTCGCCCTCTCTGAGCCCACGGATCAGCATGGCCGGATCAGTTTCCGCCCCGCCGAAAACGGTCAGTCGAACGCGACCAACCCGCGCTCGGGGTCGAGCTTGCGCGACAACTCGACGGTGTGAAAGACCGCGTCGGCGGGCTCGGCCAGCAGCGGAATCAGGCCGCCCATGAACGTCGCCGTGTGCGGCTGTGCGAAGTGGCGCTGCAGAGCCTCCTCGTCGGCCCATTCCTCGACGAACACGTAGCGGTCCTCCTGCTCGAGATCGGCGGACACGCGATAGCCGCGGCACCCCTCCTCTTCGCGCGCGCGGCTGCACATCTCAGTGGACACGGCGATGAAGCGCTCACGGTTCTCTGACGCAATGCGCACGCGGCCGGTGACGACGATCACGGGCAGCAGCCTACGCGCTCGCGCTCCCATGCGACACGTCGAGCTGCTTGCCGTCCGGCGCTGCACGCGCATCGAGCTCTTTGCGTGGAGCGATAGCGATGGTATCTACTGCGTATCTACGATGGCTATCGCTCCACGTAAACGAACAACACACCGCGTCCGCGTCACCCCGAACGCCTCGGCGGGGCTAGGCTGTGGCGATCGAGCGCTCGGAGGTCAAATTCGCGTCCGGCGACGCGCAGTGCGCGGCGTGGCTGTACAGGCCGCGCGGCGAGCCGGCGACGGACAGACGGCGTGCGCGGTGATGGCACACGGCTTCTCGCTTACGCGCCACGACGGCCTCGCCTCCTACGCCGAGCGTTTGGCCGGGGCGCGCATCGCCGTGCTGGTGTTCGACCACCGCTACCTCGGCGACTCCGGCGGGCAGCCGCGCCAGCGCTTTCGCAAGCGCGACCAGCTCGCCGACTGGCGCGCCGCCGTCGAACGGCTCGCCGCGCGCGCGCCGAAGGGCGAGCTGCATCGCTACCCCTATGACCATTTCGGCGCATTCATCGGCGACGGACCCGAGCGCGTGGCGGCCGACCAGATCGAGTTCCTCGGCCGCCAGGGCCTGCTCACGGGCTGAGCGTTTCGTGGGGTAGACGTCGATGGGCGAGCCGGCCGAGCTGAAGACCTCGCGCCTGCTGCTGCGACGTTGGCGCGAGCAGGATCGCGCTCCGTTCGCGGCGATGAACGCCGACGCGAAGGTGATGCGCCACTTCCCGTCCCCGTTGACGGCCGGCGAGAGCGACGCTCTCGTCTCGGACCTGCAGGCCCATTTCGAGCGCCACGGCTTCGGGCTGTGGGCGCTGCAGTCGCGCTCCTCGCACGAGCTGCTCGGCTTCACGGGGCTGTGCTTCGTCTCCTTCGACGCCCATTTCACGCCCGCCGTGGAGGTCGGCTGGCGGCTGCGCCGCTCGGCGTGGGGCCATGGGTACGCCAGCGAGGCGGCGCTTGCGGCTCTGCGCTTCGGCTTCGCCGAGCTGGGCGTGCGCGAGATCGTGTCTTTCACGAGCACCGTCAACGAGCGCTCGCGCGCGGTGATGGAGCGCATCGGAATGGCGCGCGACGCCGCCGGCGACTTCGCCCATCCGCTGATCGCGCGCGACAGCCCGCTGGCGCCGCACGTGCTGTATCGCCTGAGCGCCGCCGACTGGCGCGCCCGGCGCGAGCGCTGACGGCGAGCGCTCGCTGTGAGCGGCTCTCGCCAGGGCGTATGCTGATCTGCGCAAACAGCGGCACGGGAGCAGCGCGAGCGGGAGGGACATTTGATGGAGAGCGGTGTCACACAAGTGAAGGCGCCGCAGGGCGCCGCGGTCGAAGCGACGACCGTCGCCGAAGCGTTTCGCATCACCGCCGCACAGCGCGCGGACCAGGTCGCGATCCGCACGAAGGGCGACGCCTTCACGATCACCTGGGGTGAGCTGCGCGAGCGCGTCGACGCGCTCGCCGGCGGGCTGGCCAAGCTCGGCGTCGGCCGGGGCGAGACGGTCGCGCTGATGCTCTCCAACCGGCCCGAGTTCCACCTCTGCGACCTCGCCGCGATGATGCTCGGCGCGACGCCGTTCTCGATCTACAACACCTACTCGCCCGAGCAGATCAGCTACCTGCTCTCAGACGCCGAAGCCAAGACGCTGATCTGCGAGCAGCAGTATCTGCCCCAGGTGCTGCAGGCGCGAGAGCAGGCGCCCAGCCTGCAGAACGTGATCCTCGTCGACGGCGAGGCGCCGCCGGGCACGCTGGCGCTGTCGGACGTCGAGGGCGCGGACCCGGACTTCGATGTCGAGCGGTCCGTCGCAGAGCTTCGCGGCAGCGACGTGCTCACGCTGATCTACACGTCCGGCACAACCGGGCCGCCCAAGGGCGTCCAGCTGATCCACCGCAACCTGCTGGCCGCCGTCGAGGGCCTGGATGAGCTGATCGAGTTCCCGCAGGACGGCCGCGTCATCTCCTGGCTTCCCGCCGCGCACGTCGCCGAGCGAAACGCCCATCACTACCTGCCGGTCGTCTTCGGCCTGCAGATCACGTGCTGCGACGACCCGCGTCAGGTGCTCTCCTACCTGCCCGAAGTTCGTCCGAGCTGGTTCTTTGCCGTGCCGCGCATCTGGGAGAAGCTGAAGGCCGGGCTGGAGACGATGCTGGCCGCGCAAGACGACGAGCAGCGCCAGCGCGTGCAGGCCGCGCTCGATGCGTCGCTGCGCAAGGTGCGCCTGGAGCAGAGCGGCCAGGACGTGCCGGCGGAGTTGGCCGAGCAGGTCGGCCGGGCCGACGCGGAGATCTTCGCCGGACTGCGCGAGATGCTCGGCCTCGACCAGATCGAGGCGATCAACGTCGGCGCGGCGCCGACGCCCGTCGAGGTGCTGGAGTTCTTCCACTCGATCGGGCTGCCGCTGGCCGAGCTGTGGGGCATGAGCGAGACGTGCGGCGCCGGCACGTGCAACCCGCGCGAGAAGATCAAGATCGGCACGGTGGGGCCACCGGCGCCCGGCGTGCAGATCAAGCTCGACTCAGACGGCGAGGTGCTGATCAAGTCCGACGTCGTGATGCCCGGCTATCGCAACCTGCCGGAGAAGACCCGGGAGACGTTCACCGACGACGGCTGGCTGCGCACGGGCGACATCGGCGAGCTCGACGAGGACGGCTACCTGAAGATCGTCGACCGCAAGAAGGAGCTGATCATCAGCGCGGGCGGCAAGAACATGTCGCCGGCGAACATCGAGGCGGCGCTGAAGACCGCCTCGCCGCTGATCGGCCAGGCCTGCTGCATCGGCGACGGGCGCCCTTTCAACACCGCGCTGATCGTGCTCGACCCCGACTTCGCGCCGGCCTGGGCGGCGACGCAGGGCATCGAGGCGAGCGAGCTGGCGCAGCTTGCGCACGAGGAACGCGTGCGCGCCGCCGTGCAGGAGGGCGTCGACACGGCCAACGAGAAGCTCGCGCGCGTGGAACAGATCAAGAAGTTCACGATCGTCGAGGGCGACTGGCTGCCCAGCGGCGACGAGCTGACGCCGACGATGAAGCTCAAGCGCAAGCCGATCGCCGAGAAGTACGCCGCGCAGATCGACGCTATGTACGCCTAGCGCCCCGGCGTGACGGCGCGTGAGCCGCGACGCACGGCCTAGGCGACGGCGGGCGCGTCGAGCGTAGCGAAGCGCGCGAACGTCACCGGGTCGTGCGCGTTGATCAGCTCGACCTCGCCGGCGTGACGCTGCGCGAGCTCGCGCAGGCGCTCCTGGTTGTGGCGGCGCGGGCCGTTGTCGACCGAGTTGATCGCCTGAAATCCCTTCAGCACCGGCGGGCAGTGGGGGGGCGACTCCATCTCGCCGCGGTGGAAGTAGGCGTCGCCGCAGTGCAGCAGCCAGCGACCATCCTGTTTGACCGCGACGCCGGTGTGACCGCGTGTGTGTCCCACCAGCGGGACGAGCGCGATCTCTGCGTCGCTGCCGGGCAGGATGCGCACGCTCTCAAAGCCAAGCCACTCGTCGCCTTGCACCTCGTGCTCGACCCACTTGGGGCCGTGTGCCCAGTGGGCGGCGACGTAGCGCTCGCGTTCGCGCCAGCTCGGGTTCAAGGCTGCCTTCAACTCCGGTGCGAACACGTGCACGTCCGCCGCCGGGAAGTCGGGCAGCCCTCCGGCATGGTCGACGTCGAGATGCGTGGCGATGATGTGGCGCACGTCCTCGGGCGCGAAGCCCAGCGCGCGCACCTGTTCGATCGCCGTCTCCGCCTCGCGCGCCTGCGGGCGAAACAGCGTCGAGAAGATCGCTCCGAGCTGGCGCGTGTTGCGCATGTCGTCGAGCCCGAAGCCGGTGTCGATCAGCACGAGGCCTTCGGCGCCCTCGACGAGCAGGCAGTGACAGACGATGCGAGCGCCCCCGAGCAGGCTGCCTTCGCCTGTGACCAAGCGCCCCCCATGAGGGCACATCGTGCCGCATGCGAGGTGGTGGATCGTGCGCGAGGACGTGTTCACGCCGGCAAGCCTATTGGCCTATGCCCGTGGGCGCGCGCCCGAGCCTCAGCCGAGGCTCACGTCATAGCCGGCGTCGCGCAGCGCGGCGCGAACCTGCTCGGTGTGCTCGGCGCCGCGCGTTTGGAGCGTCAGCTCGACGCCCGTCTCGCGCACGCCCAGCGCGACCGCCTCGCGCACGTGCTCCAGGCTGAGCAGGTTCGCGCGCGCGCCGGCGACGAGGTTCAGCAGCTCCGCCAGCCCGCCGGGGCGATCGGGCACGCGCGTGAACATCCGCACGCGGCGCCCCTCGGTCGTTTCGCTGCGGCGCAGGATCGACGCGAGCAGCCCGTTGTCGACGTTGCCGCCCGAGACGATCGCCACCGTCGTGCCTTCGACCGGCGCGAGCCGGCCGCCGGCGATCGCAGCCACCGCGACGGCTCCGGCGCCCTCGGCGACGAGCTTTGCACGCTCGGCGAGGAACACCATCGCGTCGGCGATCTCCTCCTCGCCCACGGTGTGCAGGTCGCTCAGCAGCATGCGCAGCAGCGGCAGCGTGATCGTGCCCGGCCGCTTGAGCGCGATGCCGTCGGCGATCGTCGCCGCGGCGGCGACCTCGACCTCTGCGGTCGCCTCGGGGTCGCCGAGCGCGGCGGCGAACGGCGCGCACGCGCTCGCCTGCACGCCCACCAGCTCCACCTCCGGGCGCGACCGGTGCAGCGCGATGCCGATACCGCTGGCCAGGCCGCCTCCGCCGATCGGCACGACCACCCGCGCGAGGTCCGCCACATCCTGCAGCAGCTCGAGCCCGATCGTGCCCTGGCCGGCGATCACGTCGGCGTCGTCGAAGGGATGGATCAGCGCGGCTCCCGTCCGCGCGGCGTCGGCGGCCGCCAGCTCCAAGGCCTCCTCGACGGACCCGCCGAGGCGAACGCGCGCTCCCAGGCGCTCGACGGCGGCGACCTTCGAGACGACCGCGTCGCGTGGCATGAAGACCTCGCAGCCGACGCCCGCGATGCGAGCGGCCTGCGCGACGGCGCGAGCGTGGTTCCCGGCGCTGGCGGCGACCAGGCCGCCGGCCGCGCGCTCGCCCAGCGCGGCGACCTTCGCCAGCGCCCCTCGCAGCTTGAACGAGCCCGTGCCCTGCAGCGACTCCGCCTTCAGCAGGACTGGCCCTCCCGCCGCCTCAGCGAGATCCTCGCAGGCGATCGTCGGCGTGCGCACGGCGACCGCGGCGATCGCCTCGCGCGCCGCCTGCAGATCCACGCCGCCGGCGAGCACCGCGAGGGTCTGCGAGTCCGGGTCAGACGGCATGCCCTGAGGCTAATGCAGCCCGCGCCCGCGCCCGCGCTACAGCGGCGTGGTGTAGGCGCCGCTGAGGCCGCCGTCGACGAGGAAGGTCGAGGCGGTGACGTAGCTGGACTCGTCGCAGGCGAGGAACAGCGCCGCGTTGGCGATCTCCTGCACGCGCGCGAAGCGACCGATCGGCACGTGCACCAGGCGGCGCTGCGCCTGCGCCGGATCGGAGGCGTAGAGCTCCTGCAGCAGCGGCGTGTCGACCGGACCCGGGCACAGCGCGTTCACGCGCACGCCGCGGCGCGCGAACTCGACGCCCAGCTCGCGCGACAGCGCCAGCACGCCGCCCTTCGACGCCGTATAGGAGATCTGCGAGGTCGCCGAGCCCACCACGGCGACGAACGAGGCGGTGTTGATGACCGAGCCGCCGCCCGCCTGCAACAGGTGCGGGATGCCGTGCTTGCAGCACAGGAACACGCTGCGCAGGTTCGCCTGCTGCACGCGCTCCCACGCCTGTAGGTCGGTGTCCAGCACCGAGCCGTCGTCCGTGGGCGAGATGCCGGCGTTGTTGAACAGCACGTCGACTCGCCCGTACTCGGCGACGGCGGCCACGTACATCTGGCGCACCTGCGCCTCGTCGGTGACGTCGACCTGCAGCGACACGTCGCCGGGCGCGCCAGGCGCGAGATCGGCGCCGACGACGCGCGCGCCCTCGCGCATAAACGTGGCGACCGTCGCCGCGCCGATGCCGCCCGACGCGCCAGTCACCACACACACCTTCTCCTGCAGTCTCACCGCGTCATCCCGTCGCGTAGTAGATCGACTTGACCTCGGTGTAGGCGTCGAGCGCGTGGGGACCGAGCTCGCGCCCGTAGCCCGACTGCTTGAAGCCGCCGAACGGCGTCGTCACACGCACAGAGGTGTTGGAGTTGACCGATATCACGCCCGTCTCGATCGCCCGCGTCATGCGCAGAGCGCGTGCGCCGTCGCGCGTCCACACCGAGCCCGACAGCCCGTAGATGCTGTCGTTGGCCAGGCGCGCGGCCTCCGCCTCGTCGACGAACGGGGTCACCGCGGCGATCGGACCGAACACCTCCTCGCGGGCGACGCGTGCATCCGGGCGCACGGGCGCCAGCACCGTCGGCGCGAACCAGAACCCCGGTCGCTCGGGCGCGCTGCCACGGATCGCCACGGGCGCCTCTCCGTCGTCGAGGAAGGAGCCGACGTCCGCGCGCTGCTGCGCGGAGATCAGCGGTCCCATCTGCGTCGCCTCGTCCAGCGGGTCGCCCACGACGATGCCGCGCACGGCGTCGCCGAGCAGCTCCATGAAGCGCTCCAGCGCCGAGTCCTGCACGAGGATGCGCGAGCGCGCGCAGCAGTCCTGGCCCGCGTTGCCGAAGACCGCCATCGGCGCGGCCGCCGCGGCGGCCTGCAGGTCGGCATCGGCGAAGATCACGTTGGCCGACTTGCCGCCGAGCTCCAGCGTCACCCGCTTGATCGTCTGCGCGGCGCCGGCGGCGATCTGGCGGCCGACCTCGGTGGAGCCCGTGAAGGCGATCTTCGCGACGTCGGGATGCTCGACCAAGCGCGTTCCGCAAACGCTGCCCGGACCCACGACGACGTTGACGACGCCGTCGGGGATGCCCGCCGCCAGCGCGATCTCGGCGAAGCGCAGCGCCGTCAAGGGCGTCAGCTCGGCCGGCTTGAGCACGACCGTGTTGCCGGCGGCCAGCGCCGGCGCGAGCTTCCACGAGGCGATCGTCAAAGGGAAGTTCCACGGCGTGATCAGGCCGACGACGCCGAGCGGCTCGCGCACCGTCCAGGCCTGGCCGCCGGCGACCGGGATCGTGTCGCCGAGCAGGCGCTCGGGCGCGCCGGCGTAGTAGCGAAAGGTGTCCACGACCATCGCCATCTCGCCGCGCGCGTCGCCGATCGGCTTGCCGGCGTTGCGCGCCTCGAGCACCGCGAGCTCCTCCAGGTGAGCCTCAAGCGCAGCAGCCAGCTCGCGCAGGCGAACGGCGCGCGCGCCAGGGTCGAGCGCGCGCCATGCGGGGAAGGCCTCGCGCGCGCGCGCGACGGCCTCGTCGACCTCGACTGCTCCGGCGCGCGGCAGCTGCGCGAGGACCTCCTCGCTGGCCGGCTCGATGACGGACAGGGTGGCGCTCATGGCTCACCGGCGCCGGCGAGGCAGCCGCCACGAAACCACACGTGGGGTCGCCTCGCGCCGCGCACGAAGCTAGGGCGCTCGCGACGGCGCCGTGCCGCCGAGCTCGGCATCGAGCTCCGAGACGGTATGGCGAGGTCCGGTGAACGTGCGTTTCGCGCTGACCAGCCACCAGATGCCGACGGCTAGCGTCAAGCCGCCGGTGACGATCGGCGCGTAGTTGACCAGGCTCCAGTCGAACTCCTTGCGCCACGGCACGCCACCGGGCGACAGCGGCAGGATGAAGATGATCGTGATCAACCCGACCCAGAAGGTCGCGAACGGGTTCATCCACTTGTACTTGCGGCCGTTGTTCCACGGCCCCACCTCGAACTGGTCGCCCATGCGCCAGCGCAGGAAGATCGGGATCACATACGCCACATACAGCCCGATCACGGCGATCGAGACGACGGCGTAGAAGGCGACCGGTTCGATCGCTTCGCCCTTTTTGCTCGGGAAGTAAGCCGGCACGGTGATCAGTCCCGCCAGCACCGCCATGAAGACCACCGCGTACGTCGGCACGCGGCGCTTGTTGACGCGGCTCCAGATGCGCCAGCCCGGGATCGCGCCGTCGCGGCTGAACGCGTAGCACATGCGCGACGCGCTGGTCAGACAGGCGGCGCCGCAGAACAGCTGCCCGACGGTGGAGATGATCAGCACGAGCTTCACCCATCCGGTGCCGAGCGCGGTTTCCAGGATCGCGATCGAGACGTACGCGCCGCCGGCCGCTTTGGTGTTGATCGCGTTGACGTGCGTCGCCGCGAACGTCAGCGCCAGCAGCACGATCCAGCCGAATATGGCCGAGTAAAAGATCGAGCGCCAGACGCCCTTCGCGGCGGAGGTCGATGCGCCGTGCGTCTCCTCGGAGATGTGCGCACACGAATCGAAGCCGGTGATCGTGTACTGCGTCAGCAGGAAGCCCAGCGGCAGGATGTAGAACCAGTACATGTGAAAGCCGAAGCCGGAGTTGTTGAAGCGCTGCGTGAACACGAACTTCAGGCTCTGGTGGTGGCTGGGCACGAACACCAGCACGAGCAGGATCGCGAGCACGCCCGCGACGTGCCACCACACCGACACGCCGTTGATCCGCGCGACGAAGTGGCTGCCCGCGATGTTGACGATCGCGTGGATGGCGAGGACGACGAGAAACAAGAAGAACGTGCCGTGCAGGAACGTGGTGGCATTCGTGGACGCACCGTTGAACCAATCCACCTTGTAGAAGCCGAGCGTCGTGTTCAGGAACAGCGATGCGCCGTAGTCGACGGATGCGGTGACGGCGATCAGGCCGATCAGGTTGAACCAGCCGGTGAACCACCCCCATGCGGCGCCGCCGAGCTTGGACGCCCACCAGTAGATGCCGCCGGCCGTCGGGTAGGCCGAGACGAGTTCGGACATGCAGAACCCGATGATCAGGATCGGTATCGAGATCAGCGGCCAGCCCCAGGAGATCGCGACCGGTCCGCCGTTGTTCCAAGCCTGGCCGTAGGTCGTGAAGCAGCCCGCCAGGATCGAGATGATCGTGAACGAGATCGCGAAGTTCTGAAACCCGCTCCAGGAGCGACTGAGCTCCTGCTTGTAGCCAAGCTCTGCAAGGCGCTGCTCGTCGGTGACCAACGGTGCGGCTGTGCTCATGCGCTCGCCCCCTCTAGAAAAGGTTTGCCCGTCGTTCCTTCGCGTGACCATACGCGCGTTGACGAATCGAAGTCAAGAGCAACCACCCAAATTGCAGGCGAGCGGGTCGGGGGCCGGCGACCGCGCTCGGCCGCCGGAGCGGTCACCCGTCCGGCAGCAGGCCGGCGAGCACGTGCTCGGTTCCCTGCAGGTGCTCGGCCATCGCGCGCACCGCGCGCTGCGCGTCGCCCCTGCGCACCGCCGCCAGCAGGCGGCGATGCTGCGCGTTGGAGGATGCGAGCACCTGAGGCGGGTGGGCGATCAAGGCGACGAGGCCTGTCATCGCGCCCTGCGCCTCGGTCGTCGCTCGCACCAGGCTCGGCGATCCGGCCGCTTCTGCGAGCCCGACGTGAAGTCTGATGTCGGCCTGGCGGTAGACGGCGAAGTCCTCCAGCGAGTCCTCAAGCGCTGCCGCCGTCTGCTCGAGCGCGGCGATGTCCGCCGGCTGTGCGCGCTCGGCGGCGAGCAGCGCCACCCCCAGCTCGACCGCCAGGCGGCGGTCGCACGTGTCGCGCCAGCGGGAGAGCATCTGCGGCGACGGCGGGTCGGCCGGCGGCAGTGGGTCCGACACGAAAGTGCCTCCGCCGCGTCCGCGCGTGGCATGCACGTGCCCGCTCTGGCTCAGCGCGGTGAGCGCTTGGCGCAGCGTCGATCGCGCGATGCCCAGGCGCGCGCAAAGCTCACGCTCGGCGGGAAGGCGCGTGCCCGGCGGCAGCAGTCCCAACTTGATCGCCGTGCCCAGCCGCTCGACCGTCTCCTCGAAGGCGGTCTGCGATCGCACGGGTGCGAAGACCGTTTCGGCGGACAGGACGGCCTCAGTCACAAACGCTCGAACCCCCGGTAGCGCTCCCAGTCGGTGACCGTCGCGGCGAACGCATCGAGCTCGACGTCGGCGGCGTTTACGTAGTGGTCGACCACGTCGTCGCCGAACGCCGCGCGGGCGACGGCGCTCGAGGCGAACAGCTCGCGCGCGTCGCGCAGAGATGAGGGGATGCGCTGCTTGTCCGGCGCCTCGTAAGCGTTGCCCTCGAAGGCGGACTCCAGCTTCAGTTCGTTCTCGACGCCGTGCAGGCCGGCCGCGACGATCGCGCTGAGCGCCATGTACGGGTTCAGGTCGGCGCCGCCGGCTCGGTTCTCGAAGCGCAGCGACGCGCCATGGCCGACGACGCGCAGCGCGCAGGTGCGGTTGTCGCGCCCCCACGCCACAGCCGTCGGCGCGAACGTCGCAGCGGCGAAGCGCTTGTAGGAGTTGACGTTCGGCGCGAGCAGCAGCGTGAGCTCGCGCAGCGCCGCGAGCTGGCCCGCGAGGAAGGACTCGAACAGCGCCCGCTCGCGCTCGAACAGCGGACCGTGCTCGTCGGCCAGGGAGAAGTGGATGTGGCAGGAGCTGCCCTCGCGATCGTCGTACTTGGCCATGAACGTCACCGCCATGCCCTCCAGCGCGGCGATCTCCTTCACGCCGTTCTTGTAGATGGCGTGCTCGTCAGCCGTCCTCAGCGCGTCGGCGTAGCGGAAGTTGACCTCGTGCTGGCCGAAGTTGCACTCGCCCTTGGAGTCCTCGCAGAGCATCCCCGCCGCCTCCATGCTGTTGCGGATGCGTCGCAGCAGCGGCTCCACGCGAGCAGTGCCCAGCAGCGAGTAGTCGACGTTGTAGAGGTTGGCCGGCACCAGCTCGCGATAGCCCTTGTGCCAGGCCTGCTCGTAGGTGTCGCGATAGACGATGAACTCGAGCTCGGTGCCGGCGTTGGCGCTCCACCCGCGCTCGGCCAACCGCGCGAGCTGGCGGCGCAGCACCTGGCGCGGCGAGACGGACACCTCCGAGCCGTCCTCCCACGCTACGTCGGCGAGGCAGATCGCCGTACCGTCCTGCCAGGGCACCGGACGCAGCGTGTCGAGGTCCGGACGCAGCACGAAGTCGCCGTAGCCGCGCTCCCAGGAGAACAGCTCGTAGCCGGACACGGGCGTCATCTCCACGTCGACGCCGAGCAGGTAGTTGCAACCCTCGGCGCCGTGCTCGGCGACCTCCGCGAGGAAGTGACGTGCGGTCAGCCGCTTGCCCTGCAGGCGGCCCTGCATGTCGGTCAGGGCGAGCAGCACCGTGTCGATGTCGCCGCGGTCGCTGGCCGCGCGCAGCTCCTGCAGGTTCATGGAGTCAGCTCCTCACGGGCCATGCTGATGAAGGTATAGGTTGTGCGCCTTATGTTGCAACGCGCCTCGCCCGGCGATGGTCGGCGAGCTTAACGACATCCTGGCGCGCCTGGAGTCCTCGCTGGCGCCGCTGCGCGGAGGGCCGCGCGAGCTGTCCGGCGGGATCACCAACCGCAACTTCCGCGTCACGCTTGGCGACGTCGACTACGTCGTGCGCCGGCCGGGCAAGGACACCGAGCTGCTCGGCATCGACCGCGCGGCCGAGCGCCTGGCCAACGAAGCAGCGGCGCGGCTGGGCATCGCTCCGCCCGTGGCCGCGGTGCTCGACGACTGTCTGGTGACGCGCTTCGTCAGCGCCAGCTCGCCCGACGCCGGCGAGCTGGCCGACCGCGTCGAGGAGCTCGCGCGCGACCTGCGTGCATTTCACCAGTGCGCCGTGCGCCTGCCGAGCCGCTTCCACGTGCCCGACCTGCTCGACGACTACGCGGCGATCGTCCGTGCGCGCGGGGGCACGCTCCCGCCCGAGTACGCGCAGGCGGCGCGGGTCGCGGCGAGCATCTGCGCGGCGCTGGCGCTCGACACGCCACGCCCCTGCCACAACGACCTGCTGGCCGGCAACGTGATCCGTGCCCGCGATGGCGACCGCCTGCTGCTCGTCGACTGGGAGTACGCGGGCATGGGCGATCCGCGCTTCGACCTCGGCAACCTGTCGATCAACAACGACTTCGACCAGGCGACCGACGAGCGCATGCTGCGCGCCTATTACGAGGCGCCGCCGTCGGAGTCGCAGCGAGCGGCGTTGAAGCTGATGCGCGTGCTCTCCGACGCCCGCGAGGCCGCTTGGGGAATCGTGCAGGGCGAGGTCTCAGAGCTCGACTTCGACTTCGCCGCATACGCGCGCGAGCACTTCCAGCGCCTGGATGCGACCGTCTGCGATCCGGCCTTCGAGCGGTGGCTGGAGAGCGCGAGGGCGTGATGGTCAGGCCGCGCGAGCTTCCCGCGCGTGCGCGCGTTGTGATCGTCGGCGGCGGCGTGGGCGGCGCCTCGATCGCCCACCACCTGGCCAAGCTGGGCGAGCGCGACGTCGTGCTGCTCGACCGCAACGAGCTGACAAGCGGCTCGACCTTCCACTCCGCCGGGCTGGTCGGCCAGCTCCGTTCGAGCGTCTCGCTGACGCGCATGATGATGGACTCGGTCGAGCTCTACCGGACGCTGGACTGCGGCTGGGTCCAGTGCGGCGGCATCCGCCTGGCGTGCACGCCCGAGCGCGAGCAGGAGGTGCTGCGCCAGGTGGCCTGGGCGAAGACGTTCGGCCTGCCGCTGGAATTGATCTCTGCCGAGCAGGCGCGCGAGCTGTTCCCCCTGATGAGCACCGAGGGCGTGCGCTGCGCCTCCTACCTGCCCAGCGACGGTTACCTCGACCCCTCCCTGCTGACGAGCGCGCTGGTGGACGGCGCGCGCGAGGGGGGCTGCCGCGTGTTCACGCACACGCGCGTCACCGGCATCGACGTCGACGCGCGCGTGAGCAGCCACCCGCGCGTGCGCGGCGTGCAGACCGAGTGGGGGCCGATCGAGGCCGAGGTGGTCGTCGACGCGGGCGGCATGTTCGCCGCGGAGATCGCGCGCATGGCCGGCGTGCGCGTGCCGATCGTGCCGTTCGCGCACGAGTACCTGGTGACCCAGCCCTTCCGCACTCGTTCGGGCACGGGCGAGCGCGCGCCCGGCGAGCGTCTGCCGACGCTGCGCGATCCCGACCTGCTGATCTACTTCCGCGAGGAGGGCGCCGGGCTGGTGATGGGCGGCTATGAGCGCGAGTCGGCGCCGTGGGCGCTGGACGAGCACCTGCGCGACGCGATCCCAGCCGACTTCAACGGGCGCCTGCTGGAAGAGGATTGGCCTCGCTTTGAGGAGATCGCCAAGAACTCCTCGCGGCGTGTTCCCGCGATGGAGGAGATCACGGTCACGCGCCTGATCAACGGGCCGGAGGCGTTCACGCCCGACAACGAGTTCTGCCTCGGCGAGAGCGAGGTGCGCGGGTTCTTCGTCGCCGCCGGATTCTGCGCACACGGGCTCGCCGGCGCGGGCGGCATCGGGCGCGTGATGGCGCAGTGGATCATCCACGGCGAGCCGGCGATGGACGTGTGGGAGATGGACATCCGCCGCTTCGGCCCGCACTACCGATCGCCGAGCTACACGCTCAAGCGGGCCAAAGAGGTCTATGAGACCTACTACGACATCCGCTACCCGGGCCACGAGCGCCTGGCGGGTCGCCCGCTGCGCACGTCCAGCGCCTATCGCTGGCACGTCGAGCACGGCGCGGCGTTCGGTGAGAAGTCCGGCTGGGAGCGCGTGAACTGGTACGAGTCAAACGCCGCCGACGGCGACGAGTCGCTGCGACCGCGCGGCTGGGCCGGCATGCACTGGTCGCCGGCGATCGGCGCCGAGCACCGCGCCACGCGCGAGCGCGCCGGGCTGTTCGACGAGTCCTCCTTCGCCAAGCTGGAGATCGCCGGCCCCGGCGCGGGCGACTTCCTGGAATCGCTGTGCGACAACCGCGTCGCGCGCGACGTCGGCACGATCACCTACACGCAGATGCTCAACTCGCGCGGCGGCATCGAGTGCGACTTCACGGTCACGCGCGTGGAGCAGGAGCTGTTCTCGATCGTCACCGGAACCGCCTTCGGCAACCACGACCTGAGCTGGATCCGCCGTCACGCCCCCGCCGACGGCAGCGTGCGCTGCGCCGACGTCACCGCACGCTGGGCCTGCTTCGCCCTGTGGGGGCCGCGCGCCCGCGACATCCTCGCTCCGTTGAGCGACGATCCGCTCGACTTCGCCTACATGCGCATGCGCGAGCTGACCGTCGGCGACGTGCCCGTGCGCGCGCTGCGCGTGACGTTCGTCGGCGAGCTCGGCTGGGAGCTGTACTGCCCGACCGAGTACGGCGCGGGGCTGTGGCGGACGCTGTGGCAGGCCGGGCGCGAGCACGGCCTCACGGCCGGCGGCTATCGGGCGATCGACTCGCTGCGCCTGGAGAAGGGCTACCGCGTGTGGGCCGCCGACATCACGCCCGACGAGACGCCGTACGAGGCCGGCCTGGGCTTCTGCGTGAAGAAGGACGGCGGGTTCGTGGGCTCGGAGGCGCTGCGTGGCGGCGTGGGCGGTGGACCCCCGCCCTTGGAGCGGCGGCTGCGCTGCCTGGTGCTCGAGGACCCGCGGTCGGTGGCGCTCGGCAACGAGCCGGTGCGCGCCGGCGATGAGATCGTCGGACGCGTGACCAGCGGCGGCTACGGCTACAGCGTGGAGCGCTCGGTCGCCTACGCCTACGTCCCGGCGGAGATCGAGCTCGGCGCACGCGTCGAGGTCGACATCTTCGGCGAGTGGGTCGGCGGCCAGGTCGCGCGCGAGCCGCTGTTCGACCCCAAGGGCGAGCGGGTGAAGGGCGCGTCAGAATGAGCGCCGCGCCAAATGAAGGGCTGACGCAGTGAGCGCGTTCGTCACGGCCGGCGGCGGCTTCCTGCTGGCCGTGCTGTGGTTCGACTTGATGTTCGACGTGCAGGTGCTCGGTCATCGCGGGCGCGAGCTGCCCGAGGCGGCGCTGAGCTCGATCGCCGCGTACTACCGCCGCGTCACGACCGCGGCGAGGCCGATGAATCGCCTGATCGCTGCGGCGATGCTCGCCACGATCGCGGCGCTCGTTGTGGAGATCGCGCAGGCCGACGTGCCAGGGGCGGTCGCCTGGCCGTCGCTGGCGCTCGCCGCCGCGCCGATCGCGCTGGCCGGCACACGCACCGTGCCCGCCGCCGTGCGGCTCGGAGCGCGTGGCGACACGCCCGCACGCCAGAGCGCGCTGGCGAGGACGATCTGTCGCGAGCATCTGCTGTGCCTTGCGTCGATCGCGGCGCTGCTCGCGCTGCAGCTCTCCTGCGCCTAGCGAGCTCAGCCCTTGCGCGGGAGCGTGCGGGCGTAGGCCACACCCCCGCGCACCCACGCCGCGAGCTGGCGCTTGGTCTTGATTCCGTCGTCGGCGACGCGAATCCAACCCGTCATTGTGCGCCCGCGCATCTCCATCGCGCTCGCGTGCGGTTTGGCCAGCAGACGCTCGCCTGACTTCGGATCGACGCGAACCATCAGGCCGCCTCGCCCGGACGCGGCGACGGCCATGTTGCCGTGCAGCAGGAACGCGAGCCCGCCGAACATCGACATCTCGCTGACCCCGCTCTCCCCGGCGAGCAGCTCGCGGATACGGTGGGCGAGCTCTTCGTCGTAGGCCATCTCAGCGTCCGGCTCGCGAGGGCCAGCGGGCTCGCGCCATCGTCACATCACCTCGATCGTCTCGTAGATGTCCACGCTGCCGCCGTGGCTGAGCACCGGGCAGCCGCCGGCGAGCGAAGTGGCGGCGTCCAGGCTGTCCGCCTTGACCACCGAGTAGCCCGTCAGCTGCGAGTCCGCTGCGCCGCCCGCGCCGTTGGCGCCGACCGACGTCGAGCCGGCAAACGGGTTGCCCGGATCGACGGTCGCGTCGCCGAGCTGGCCGAACCATGCGCGCCACGCCGCCATCGCGGCCTGGCGCTCCTCGTCGGTTTGGGCCATCTGTCCTCCACGATATGCAAACAGGTAATTGCCCATCTCCTTCAACCTCCGTTGTCTGGTCTGTCGCCGTGCTCGGACGAGCACGGCCGGTTTTTCCGGTCATCGATCGGCCGCGCCGTCGCCGAAGATCCGCTCGGCGAGGTTCGCGAACGAGCCCCGCCATCCGTCGCCGTGGCGCCGACGCGACTCCTGCGACGGCAGCCCGGAGTGCTCGAGCACGACCGTCGTCGCCTCGCCTGCGGCGTGGAACTCGACCGTCACGAGGCTGACGTGGCCCGGATTGGGGCCGTCGTCGCCCTGCCAGCGCCACGTGTAGACGAGCCTGTGTGGGCGCACGACCTCGCGGTACTCGCCGCCGACCGCGTGGATCTCGCCCGTGGCACCGTCGCGCATGCGCAGCTCATAGCTGCCGCCGACACGCAGGTCGAGGTCGCATCCCGGCGAGGTCCAGCTCGGCCCCGGCCCCCACCACCGCTGCAGCACCTCGGCGTTCGTCCACGCGTCGAACACCTCCTCTGGGGTAGCCGCGAACGTGTGCTCCAGGCGCAGGGTGGCGAGCTCGCTGGTGCTCAACTGGTCCCCTTCGCGCTCTCGTCGCGACGCTCGGACAGGTACCGCTCGAGCACGTCGAACTTGCGCTCCCACAGCGCACGCTGCTCGCTGATCCAGCCGTGCGCGTCGTCGAGCGAGTGCTCGGCCAGGCGCAGCCGGTGCGTTCGGCCGTCGATCACGCGCACGATCGCGCCGGCCTCTTCGAGCACGCGCAGGTGGCGGCTGATCGCCGGCTTGGAGACGGCGAAGTCGCGCGTCGCCTCGCCGACCGTCAGTTCGCTCGCGCCGAGCCGCTCGATGATGCCTCGGCGGATCGGGTGCGCACAAGCGGCGAAGGTGCGGTCGAGCACAGCTTGGTTAGCCATTCGGTTAACTATATATTAAATGAATGCAAGGAGACCCGCGCTCCTGCGCTATGCCCCGCCACCGAGCACGAAGCGCTCGATCGCCAGCGCGAAACCCTCCTCGTCGTTGGACGCCGTGACCTGCTTGGCGGCGCGCTGGACGTCCTCGCCGGCGTTGCCCATCGCGACGCTCAGGCCGGCGCCTTCGAACATCAGCACGTCGTTGGGCTGATCGCCCAGCGTCGCGATGCGGCTCAGCGGGATGTCGAGCTCGCGCGAGAAGTGGCGCAGGACGGCACCCTTGTTGGCCTGTGGGTGCGTTACGTCGAGGTAGTAGGGCTGCGAGCGCGCCGCCGAGACGCGGTCGCCGAACTTCGCGCGCGCGTCGGTCTCGGCCCCGGCGACCGCCGCCAGGTCGTCGCTGACGCCGACGATCTTCGCGATCCTCTCGCTCGTGCCGGCGAAGCTGTCGACGACCGTCGGCGCGAAGCGGACCGTGTCGGCCTCTTTGGCCACGTGAGCGGCGCTCTCATCGCGCAGCAGCCAGTCCGAGCCGCGGTACAGCCACACGTCCAGCGCGTGCTCGCCGATCAGCTCGACGATCTGCTCGACCAGCCGCTCGTCGATCGAGCGCTGCTCGATCACCGACATGTCCGGTCGCGCGAACAGACCGCCGTTGAACGCCGCCAGCGCCAGCTCCAACGCGAGCGGCTGCACGAGCATCTGCATGCCGCGCGGCGGGCGACCGCTCGTGACGGCGAACTTCACGCCGGCGTCTTTGCACGAGCGCACCGCCGCGATCGTGCGCTCGGTCAGCTCCTTCTCGGATGTCACCAACGTGCCGTCGACGTCGGCGAGGACGAGCTCGATCTGCGGCCTGTCCGACGGCGCGCCGCTCACGTCGGGTCGTCTGCCTTCGCCCGCGGCGGCGGCGCCCGACACTCAGGACTCCCCGCCGATCACCACGCGCCCGAGCCCGATGACCTCGAGCTCGCCCTGCGGCGCGCACAGCGCGATCTCGTTGGCCTCCTTGCGCAGCGTGCGGCGCAGGAACAGGAAGGCGACGCCGCCGATCAGAGCGGGCG
>DATHJQ010000087.1:0-4229 GCA_035286505.1 Solirubrobacteraceae bacterium
ACGGCGACGTGCGCGCCAGCGGGGAGTGGCGCGCATTCGCTTGACCCCTATGCGCAGACAGCGGCCGATACATCGTGGATGACCAGCGTCCGCCCTCTTACGCGCGCAAAATGTGGCTGCGCTTCGGCGTGGCTGCGCTGCTGATCGCCGCGCTCAGCGGCGGCGCGACGGCGACGATCGCGCTCAACGAGGTGGAAACCATCGGCGGCGAAATCTTCAAACACACGAACACGGTCAAGGTCAAAAAGGGCTTGATCAAGTACACCGGCGGCCCGCAGACCTACCTGATCCTCGGCTCCGACCGCCGCGCCAAGTCCAAGGACGCGCTCGACCGCAGCAACCCGCCGCACAGCGACACGATCCTGCTCGTGCGCTTCGACCCCGGCCAGGGGCAGACTTCCGTGATGTCGATCCCGCGCGATCTGCTGGTCAACATCAAAAGCTCCAAAGGCGAGTACTACCCGCAGGAAAAGATCAACGCCGCGTACACCTACGGAGCGAAGCTCGGCGGCGTCAAAGGCTCGATGGAACTCGCCGCGGAAACGATCGAGCACGAGGTCTTTCCGGGTATCACGATCAACGGCATCGTGGACGTCAACTTCGCGAGCTTCATCAAGATCGTCGACACGCTCGGCTGCGTGTACGTCAACGTCGACCACCGCTACCTGCACATCAACGGCGAAGGCGGCGAAGTCTATTCGGAAATCAACCTGCAGCCGGGCTACCAGAAGCTCTGTTACAACAACGCGCTCAGCTTCGTGCGCTACCGCCACGGCGACTCGGACTTCGTGCGTGTGGCACGCCAACAGGACTTCCTGCGCTCGCTGCGCGAGCAGGTCTCCTCCGACAACCTGCTCCATCAGGTCAAACACGTCGCGCACGTCGTCGGCAAGGCGATCGTCACGGCGGGCTTCAGCTCCGCGGCCGACCGCGTCATCGAGCTGGCCAAGCTGATCGGCTTCTCGCAGGGCAAGCCGCTGCGCCAGGTCAAGTTCCGCGCCACGAGCACGAACTTTCCGCTCAAGGGAGGGTCGTACGTGACCAGCACCCCGGCGCTGGAGAGCGCGACGCTCAACGACTTCCTCAACGGCGACGAAAAAGTCGCCAAACCCAAGCCGCCTCCGCGAGCGAAGGGCCACGGCCACCACCATCGTCGCGCCCACCGCTCCTCGGCGCCGACGGCAGCCTCGCTGGGCCTCGCCCCCTCGGGCACGGCCGTCGAGGAGGAAATCGCCAAGGGCACGATCAACATGCCGCTGAAGGTGCTCTATCCGTCGCTGCAGACGGCTTCCAGCGTCGAGCAGCCGGCGCGTGCGTATGACCTGCGCGACCAAGGCAAGCGCCTGCGCCACGCCTACGTGGCCGTATGGCGCGCGAACACGCTCGGCGGCTACTACGACTTCGAGGGCACCGACTGGCAGAAACCGCCGCTGATCGAGCACCCCAACGAACAGCGCAAAATCAAAGGCGTCACGTACATGATCTTCACCGACGGCAGCCACATCCACTTGATCGCGTGGCGCAAGGGCCACATGGTCTACTGGCTTACGAACACGCTGCTCGAGGACCTGTCCAACGAACAGATGCTGGCTATCGCGCGTTCAGCGAAGCCGCTGCACTAAAGCCGGCCGGCGTCGCGCTGCTGGTCAAGCGCGGCGTTGACGAGTGCGTCGGCGTCGGCGTTTTGGGCGCGCGGGACGGTGCGGATGGACCAGCGCCGAAAGCCGCGCAGGGCGGCCGTCGCCTCGCGATGCAGCGGGCGCAGCGCCTGGTTCTTGACTTTGTACTGGCCGAGCAGCTGCTTGGCGATCAGCTCGGAGTCGCCGATCAGCTCGATCTCATCGGCGCCGAGCTCGCGGGCGCGCTCCAGTCCCAGCAGCAGCGCGCGGTACTCGGCGACGTTGTTGGTGGCGCGCCCGATCAGCAGCGCGTGCTCGCCCAGCGGCGCTCCGTCGGCGGAGGCGATGACGCACGCTGCAGCGGCCGGGCCGGGGTTGCCACGGGCGCCACCGTCGACGTGGACGACGACCTTCATTCGCGGCGAAGTATGCAGAGCGCTCAGGCGGTGGCGTGCGCCAGCGGCGGCATGTCGCCGGGAACGCGCGCGCGGCGGCGGTCGCGCACCACACGCCTCTGCGGCTGATCGGCCGCCGAGGAGCTGCCACGACGGGCGCGGCGGTCGAACTCGCGGCGGTCGACGATCACGGTCACGTTGTCCTCGCCCTCGTAGTGCTCGAGCATCTTCGGGTACAGCTCATCGGCCAGAGGCCTGGGGACAACGCAATAGATCATCGCGAAAGCGATCCTACTCTCATAATTTTTATTAGCAAGGTTTGCAGGGCCTTCGTGCATCCGCCGGCGCGCGCTGGGGCCGGCGTGCGCGCCGGCCACCCTGCTTCGCTCAGAGCAGCGCCAGCGAGCCGCGCTCGTCTGCGAGCGCGTTGGCCAGGCGATCGTGCGGGCCCAGCTCCGACAGCTCGGTGCCCTGGGCGATCGCGCGCGACTGCGGGCCCTGCATGTCGTCGAGGTCCACCTCGTAGGTGTACCAGCACAGCTCCCAGGCGATCACGATGACGACCGACGATGCGACGGCCTCGCCCGGTCGCACGCTCACTTCGGGCGTTCCCAGCGAGCGCGTCAGGCTGGCCACCCGTCGCGGATACTCGCCGGCGTTGAACACGGCGATGGCTTGCAGCAGCGGCCCTCCGCTCCTACCGGCCTGGACCTGGGTTGCGTCTGTTGCGCTGTCGATCGGCGGGGCGACGCCTTCGCCCACAGGGGCGGACGCGCCCGCGGCGGGCCCGGCGGCGGCGAAGCCAAACGGCGCCGGCGCGTCGTCGCGCAAAGGCGCGTATGTGTCGCGCGCGACTCGGCGCGCGGTCTCAGGGGTCGCTTGGCGCGTCGCGCGCAAGCGCTCGAACAGCCCGCGCGCGCGGCGCGAGCGCAGCGGCACGGCGCTGGCGGCGGGCTCGGCCGAGCCGCGCTTCCAGCCCTGGTGGGCGGCGCGCGGCGCGCACAGCTCGCAGACCATGCGCGGCTGACCCGCGTCGATGAACAGGTCGGGCTGCTCGCCGCGCAGCAGGCGCCGCTCGCAGACGTCGCAAGCGACGTCAGGCTGGGAGGTGACGATCGAACGGGTGGCCATCGAATGGATGAGCCTAGCTGGGCCGCTCGACGGGCGCGTCGCGCAGCGCGCCCGTGGCGCCTCGGCGGGGCCTCGCGGTCGCACTGCATCGACGCTCAGGCGTGCGCTGGGTCGCGCTCCTGCGACGCCTGCGTGACGACCTTCTGCGCGAGGTGTCCCGGCACCTCCTCGTAGCGCAGGAACTCCAGCGTGTAGTCGCCCTGGCCGCCGGTTATCGAGCGCAGGTCAGGCGCGTAGCTGAGCATCTCGGCCATCGGCACCTCGGCCTTGATCTGCGTCATCGCCCCGTCGGGCTCCATTCCCTGCGGGCGTCCGCGGCGGCTGTTGAGGTCTCCGATCACATCGCCGACGTATGTCTCGGGCACGGACAGCGTGACGAGCATGATCGGCTCCAGCAGCACGGGGTCGGCCTGTGCCAGCGCCTCTTTCATGGCCTGCACGCCGGCCAGCTTGAAGGCGATCTCCGAGGAGTCGACGGAGTGGTGCGCGCCATCGAACAGGCGCACGCGCACGTCCTTGACGGGGTAGCCGGCGAGCACGCCCGAGGCCATCGCCTCGCGCACGCCCTTCTCCACGGCGGGAATGAACGAGCCGGGGATCACGCCGCCCTTGATGTTGTCGACGAACTCGAACCCCTCGCCGATCGCAAGCGGCTCGATCTCGATGTGGCAATCGCCGAACTGTCCGCGCCCGCCCGACTGCTTCTTGTGCCTGCCGCGCGCCTTGGCCGAGCTGCGGATCGTCTCCTGGTAGGGCACGCGCGGCGGCTGCAGGCTGACCTCCACGCCGAAGCGGTCGCGCAGCCTGTCGACGACGACTTCGACGTGCACCTGCGAAAGGCCCGCGACGATCTGCTCGCCGGTCTGCTGGTCACGGTGCAGGTCGATCGTCGGATCCTCCTCCTGCAGGCGGCGCAGCGACGTGAACACCTTCTCCTCGTCGCCGCGGCTCTTGGGCTCGATGGCGTAGGAGATGACCGCTTCGGGGAACGCAATCGGCGGAATCCGCGCGAAGGCGCCCCGGTCCGCGAGCACGTCGCTCGTCTGCGTGTCCTTGAGCTTCGCGACCGCGCCGATGTCGCCGG
>DATHJQ010000088.1:0-6662 GCA_035286505.1 Solirubrobacteraceae bacterium
CCGCACCCAAAGGACATGCGCGAGGACGTGATTCGCGCTCACGCGGAGCTTGCCAGCGTGTGCGAGCACATCCACCTGCCGCTGCAGTCGGGCTCGTCGCGAATCCTCAAGGCGATGCGCCGCACATACGACCGCCGCCGATACATGGAGCGCGTGGCGATGATCCGCGAGCACGTACCCGACGTGGCGCTGACGACGGACATCATCGTGGGCTTTCCAGGCGAGACCGAGGAGGACTTCGCGCAGACACTGGAGGTGGCCGAGGAGGTGCGCTACGACGCCGCCTTCACTTTCGTCTTCTCGCCTCGCCGCGGCACGGAGGCAGCGGGGATCGCGCAGGGCGTGGTGGCGCACCCGGTGAAGGTCGAGCGCATGCAGCGACTGCTGGAGGTCGTCCAGCGCGGCGCGCGCGAACGCGCCCAGCGCTTCGTCGGGCGCACGCTGGACGTGCTGGTGGAAGGGACATCGCGCACCGACCCGCAGCGGCTGCGGGGGCGCACGCGCCACAACAAAGTGGTCAACTTCTCAGGGCTGGCGGGCGCGGGAGAGACCACGCGCGTGCGGATCGACTCGGCGACCAGCCAGACGCTCGCGGGCGAGGAGCTGCTGCTCGCGCGGGTCGGCGCCTGAGGCGCTCAGGCGAAGGCGGGAACGGCGGATTCGAGCGGCGGCGGCGGCACCGGCGCTTCATCTGAGAGGCACACGCGGTCGCGTCCGCTGCGCTTTGCGCGGTAGAGCGCGGCGTCGGCGGCCTTGAAGACCTCGGGGTAGTCAAACGGCTCGCCACGCGGCGAAGCGCCGACGCCGAAGCTCATCGTCACCGCGAGACCGCCGGCGACGTCATTGCTCGCGATGCCCTCGCGCAGCTGCTCGGCGAGGGCTGCGGACTGGTCGAGATCTGAGCCGGGAAGGAGGATCAGGAACTCCTCGCCGCCGAGACGGTAGGCGAGGTCGAAAGCGCGAAGCTGCTTGCGCAGCTGGTAGGCGACCTCCTTGAGGACGACGTCGCCGACGGAGTGTCCGCGGGTGTCGTTGATCGCCTTGAAGTAATCGAGGTCGCCGACGATGATGCCGATCGACCCTCCCGTGAGCTGCGACTGCTGGGCAAGCTCGGCGACGCGGGTGCCCAGGGCGTTGCGGTTGAGCATGCCCGTAAGCGGATCGATCACGGCGTCGCTTCGGTGCTGGATGTCCGAGCGCATCAGCGGGGTCGAGAGCACCGCGACGCACAGGAGCAGCGCGACCGGGGCGATCACGAGCACGGGGTTGTCGATGATCTGGCTGGCGTCGACGCCGAACGCGACGACCAGCAGGATCACGATGTTGATGATCACCCCGGCCACGACGCCGCGCATGGGAAAGCGGGAGCTGAGCGTGATCACGGGAATCGCCAGCCACGCGAGCGTGGGCTGACTGGGCCCGCCGCTGAGCGCGACGGCGCCGCCGATCACGACACCGCTGCCGATCCACGCCCCGAACATCAACAGCTCCGGTCGTTCGAGCCGTGGCATCAGCACGTCGGCTGCGCCGAAGCACAGCGCGGCGGGAATCAAGAAGAGCGCCGGCCACCACCCGAGCCAAGGCCCGGCGGCTACGAGCGCGACCGCGAGAATCGTCAGCGCACGTTGTCTGACGGGACGCACGCGCTCCTCCATGTCGAGCATGCGTTCGCGGTCGAAATCATCACGGCAGAGCCACGATCGCGCCCCGGGCCTTGACTCGTGTGAATGCCTACGATCCTTAAGCATCATTGCCTTGCTCGACGCCCACGGTGGCCGCGATAACTGCCCGTCGAAGCCGTGGACGAACGTTCCGAGCCAGGTCCGGCGGGGTCCTGACCGCCGCCTATGCGAACATATGTTCGTGCGCTGGAGCAACCTTACTTTGGAGGGCGAGGAACAGCGCAGGCTGCCCGGCTATCGCGACGAGGCGGTCGTGCGTCGCTTCGACGCTCCCGAGGCGCTGCAGACGCGTTTCTACGAGGTTCGCGCGCGCTCGGTGCTCAACCGCGTGCCCGAGCAATCGCGCATGCCGTTTCGCTGGACGATCAATCCGTACAGGGGTTGCAGTCATGCCTGCACCTACTGCCTCGGTCCCGAAACCCGCATCCTCATGGCCGACGGACGCAACAGGCAATTGGCCGACCTGGAGATCGGCGACTGGGTCTATGGCACCGTCCGCGAGGGTGCCTACCGGCGCTTCACGGCGACACAGGTAAAGGACAAGTGGTCGAGCATCAAGCCGGTGTACTCGGTCGCGCTCGAGGACGGCAACAAGCTCCTCGCGAGCGCCGATCATCGGTTTCTGACGCGACGAGGATGGAAGCACGTGATCGGGTCGGAATGCGGCCCGATGCAGCGCCCTCACCTGACGTGCGGCAGCAGGCTCCTGGGCCCGGGCGGATGCGTGACGACCCCGGGGGTCGACGCTGATTATCGCAGGGGGTACCTCTGCGGAATGGTCCGCGGCGACGGGCACATCGGCTCATATGCCTATGACCGTCCCGGGCGATCGACGGGGAACGTTTATCGCTTTCGCCTTGCGCTCGCCGACGCCGAGGCGCTCGATCGCACGGAGGGATACCTGGCGTCCTTCGGCGTCATCGGCAGGAGCTTTGCCTTTGCCCATGCCTCCGCGGGTCGTCAGGCGATGGGCGCCATCCGCTGCCAGGCGCGAGGTGACGTGGAACGGATCGCCGAGTTGATCCGCTGGCCCATCCTGCCAAGCGTCTCCTGGATGAAGGGCTTCCTCGCCGGGATCTTCGACGCCGAGGGATCCTGCTCGGGAGAGGCCTTGCGCGTCCACAACACCGATCCCGAGATTCTCGGCTGGACCAAGGCCGCGCTCGGACGGCTCGGTTTTCAGCACGTGACCGAAGGGCGCCGAAGCAACGGGCTGATGTCGATCCGCATCCGAGGCGGGCTGCCCGAGCGGATGCGGTTCTTCATCGGAACCGATCCAGCCATCACGCGCAAGCGCACGATCGACGGCGCTGCGCTGAAGACGACAGCCGAGCTTCACGTCGACGAGATCCGTCCTCTCGGAATGACGATGCGCCTCTACGACATAACGACGGGAACTGGCGACTTCATCGCAAACGGCGTGGTCAGCCATAACTGCTTCGCCCGCCCAACCCATACGTACCTGGGCTTCGACGCCGGTCGCGACTTCGAGCGCGAGATCGTCGTCAAGGTAAACGCGCCCGAGGTGCTGCGCGCCGAGCTCACGCGCCGCTCGTGGAAGCGCGAACACGTGGCGCTGGGGACGAACACCGATCCCTACCAATGGGTCGAGGGCCGCTACAAGCTGATGCAGGGCATCTGGGAGGCGCTGCGCGACGCGGCGAATCCATGCTCGGTGCTGACGAAGTCGCCGCTGCTGCTGCGAGACCTGCCGCTGATGCTGCAGATCGCACGGCGGACGAGCTTCGGCGCCTGCCTGTCGATTCCGACGCTGGACGAGAAGGCGTGGCGCGCGACCGAGCCGCACACGCCCAATCCGCGCGCTCGCCTGGAGGCGGTCGCCGAGCTCAACCGCGCGGGCATCCCCACGGGGGTCCTGATCGCCCCGCTGATGCCGGGCATCAACGACTCGCCTGCTCAGATCGAGGAGCTGCTTGGTTGCGTGACCGAGGCCAAAGCGACGAGCGTCAGCGGCGTGGCCCTGCATCTTCGCGGCGAGGTGCGCCAGGTCTTCATGGGCTGGCTGCGAGAGCAGCGCCCGGATCTCGTGCCGCGCTATGAGCAGCTGTACCGCAAAGGCGCCTACGCGCCGCCGCAGGAACGAAAGCGCCTCGCACAGCTCGTCCGTCGCCACGGGCGGTCGCGACGCTTCGGGGCAGCTCGCCCGGCTCCAGCCGCTGAGCCAAAGCCAGCCGCGGCGGCGCAAGTCGCTCAGCAAACGCTGTTCTGAGCGCTAACGCATGCCGGCTTGGCCGGCGGCCATCGCCTCGGCGATCTCGTCTCCGCCCGAGCGACGGCTGACGGCGGCCCCGAGCTCCGGCGCGACGCTCGCGATCATCGCGCCGACGCGAACCGGAAGGGGGGCGACGTCGACCTCGCCCTTGTTGCGCTCGATACCGCGAATCGTCGCGCGCGCGACGTCCTCGGGGGTGCGCGTCCCGACGCCGGGCGGAAGCTTGGCGCCGGTGACGGCGAACATCCCGGCGTCGCGGATGAAGCCCGGCAGCACGGTCGTCACGCCGACGCCGCTGTTGCGCAGGTCGATGCGCAGGCCGGCGGCGAAGCCACGCAGGCCGAACTTGGTCGTCGTGTACATCAGCGAGACGGGCGTGGCCGCCTTGCCGCTCAGCGAGGACACGAAGACGAGATGTCCGCGGCCACGGGACAACATGCCGGGCAGCAGCGCATGCGTGAGCGCGATCGGCGCCCGCAGGTTGACGTCGAGGGCGCGGTCGATCTCCCGCGCGGTGAACGTGTCGAGCGCGCCCGTGGCAGGCAGCGCGGCGTTGGCGATCAGGATGTCCACCTCGCCGGCCTCGCTCACCAGCCGCTCGACCTCGCCCGCCTCGGCCAGATCGACCGCCAGGGCGCGCGCGTCAAGCTCGCTTGCCAGTGGCTCGAGCACGTCGGTGCGCCGGCCGGTCAGCAGTAGTTTGGCGCCCTCGCCGGCGACGGCGCGCGCGATCGCCTGCCCGATGCCGCCCGTGGCACCTGTGAGAAGAACGTTCGCCCCCGAGACCTTCATCGCCACCAAGCCTACGCAAATGCACAGGCGAAGGGCGACTCGCCGAGGCGGAGATCGTGCTGCAACGGCCTGGGGCGGCGATACTTGCGCCGATGGCCTCCAGCACGCCAGGCCCGGACACCCCCGCAGAGCCCGCGCGCCCCGAGATCATCGCGCTGTTCGGCCCGACGGGGGTAGGCAAGACGGCGATCGCCGTCGCGCTGGCGCAGCTGCTTCGTGACCGCGGCGAGGCGCCCGTGGCGGTCTCCGCCGACGCGCTGCAGGTATATGCGGGACTGGAGACGCTGACCGGCGTTGCGTCGCATGCCGAGCGCGCTGCGCTGGATCACCGCCTGCTCTCGTTCCTGCCGCTGGACGCCACGTTCAGCGTCGGCGAGTACGCCAAGCTCGCGCACGCCGAGATCGACGGGCTCTTGGCCGACGGGCGCAAACCGATCGTCGTCGGCGGGACCGGCCTGTACCTGCGCGCGGCGCTGGCCGACCTGGACCTGCCCCCGGCGCCGGCGCGCGGTGAGCGCGAACGGCTGATGGCCGAGCTGGAGGCTCGCGGCGCCCCGGCCCTGCACGACAGGCTTGCGCGGGGCGCGCCGTGGGCTGCGCAGGGCATCGGCGAGCACGACTGGCGGCGCATCGTGCGCGCCCTGGAGCTGCTGCAAGCGGGCGAGCTGCTGCCGCTGCAGGGACCGTCGCAGCTGTGGAGTGAGGAGCTGCGCCACCCGACGCTGCTCGCTGCGCTGACGATGCAGCGCGATGAGCTCTACGCGCGCATCGACGTGCGCGTGGACGCGATGCTCGCCGCCGGCGCTCGCGAGGAGGTTCGCCGCGCCCACGCCGCGGGGGTCTCGGTGACGGCGCGCAAGGCGCTCGGCTTCGAGGAGCTGCTGGCCGGGGACGTCGAGGCGATGAAGCGCCGCAGCCGCAACTACGCGCGCCGGCAGCTGACCTGGATGCGCAAGCTCGCCGGGGCGACACCGATCGACGTGACCGGTCGCTCGGCGTCCTCCGTGGCCGAAGAGATCCTAGACTCCGCCGCCGGATGAGATTCGAGAAGTGGCAAGCGCTTGGCAACGACTACTTGATCGTCGAGCGCGACGACCTGCCCTTCGAGCTGACGCCCTCGCGCGTGCGCAGGCTGTGCGGCGCTCACTTCGGCGTGTTCGCCGACGGCGTGCTGGAGCTCTCGCGCCCGAGCGATCCAGGCCACGTGGCGGACCTGCGCATCTTCAACCCCGACGGCTCGGAGGCCGAGCTGTCGGGCAACGGTGCACGCGAGGCGATCCTGTACCTTCGCCGGCGCGGCTGGACCGAGCTCGACAGCTTCTCCATTCACACGGCCGCGGGCACGATCACGCCGCAGGTCACCGGGGAGTTCGCCTGTCGGGTCGACATGGGACTGGCGAGACTCACCTCCAAGGACTTCCCCGCCGGCCCTCCAGATGGCGCGGCCGAGCTGCGCGTCGAGGGCACAGGCGGCGCGCCCGGCGCGCCCGAGCCCGGCTGGTGGAGCATCCAGCACATCTCGATCGGCAACCCGCAGTGCGCGATACGCGTCCCCGACGCCGCGACGCTTCAGGCGCTGGACCTCGGCGCGATCGGCCCGCCGCTGGAAGCCCATCCGGAGTTTCCCAACCGCACGAACGTCTCCTGGTACAGCGAGCTCGAGCCCGGCCCGCCCGCGCGCATCCGCGCCCGCATCTTCGAGCGTGGCGTGGGGGAGACGCTCTCATCGGGCACGGGTGCGACTGGCGCGGCGATCGCCTATCTGGTGGCCGGGTCGGCCGAGCGAGCGCCGGGCCCACCCACAGTGCCGGCGCGCGTCGTCGTCGTGCTCGACGGCGGCGAGCTGGAGGTCGAGGTCGACCCGGATCTGCGCGTGCACCTGTCAGGCTGGGCGCTGCCGGTCTTCGCCGGAGCGCTCAGCGAGCAGCTCGTGCAGGAGCTGCGCGAGCATGCAT
>DATHJQ010000089.1:0-5673 GCA_035286505.1 Solirubrobacteraceae bacterium
CGGCTGGACGATGCCACGGCCAGGGTGACGCCAGCGGATCAAGGCCTCCATGCCCTTTGGGTGCATCTCGTGCAGATCGAAGGTCGGTTGGTAGGCGAGGAAGAACTCGTCGTTGGCCAGCGCTTGACGCAGGTCCATCTCGAGCTCCTTATGCGTCTGCGCGGCGTCCTGCATGCCCGACTCGAAGGTCACGTAGCGGTCCTTGCCGTCCCACTTGGCGCGGTGCATCGCGATGTCGGCGTCGTGCAGCAGATCCTCGACGCCGGCGCGCGTCCCCGTTGCGATGCCGATGCTCGCCGTCACCGTCACGCTGGTGTCACCGGCGTAGAACGGCTCCTTGATCGCTTCCAGCAGTCGCCCGGCGATCAGGTCCGGTCCGGCTGCCAGCGACAGGTCGTCGGCGATTACCACGAACTCGTCGCCGCCCACTCGCGCGAGCCCGTCCGAGCCGCGCAGGACGCCGTCGAGCCTGCGCGTGAAAGCGCGCAGGATCTCGTCGCCGGCCGCGTGCCCGAACGAGTCGTTGATGCCCTTGAAGTTGTCGATGTCGATCGACAGCGCGGCGACCGGGGTCTGTTGGCGGTGCGCGCGAACGACCATCTGCTCGCCGCGATCCATGATCAGCGTCCGGTTCGGCAGCCCGGTGAGCGCATCGTGCGTGGCCAGGAAAACGAGCTCCTCCTGACGGTGGGCGAGCTCGTCGTCGGTTCGCTGACGCTCTGACTCGAACACTTCGCACATCTTCACTAGCGTCACGTCGAGCGTCACCTGGACCATCGCGCGGGCTTGCAGAAGCGCCCGCTTGGATATGTCGAGTTCGTTGGCGCTGTCGCGCAGCACCGCGTCGACGCTGTCGCGCCAGAACAGGCAGCGCTTGGTCACCTCGTGCAGCGCCGCAGCGCGCTGTGCGGCAAGCTGGCCGAAGATGTGCCACGCCTCGCGCCCGGCATCCAGACCGTCCTCCGGACGCCCTCCCGACATCCAGTCGGCGACCGTCATGGTCGCAAGCAGGCAGATTCGCTCGAAGCTGTCGCGAACGAACGGCGGCCCGAGCGGCGCACCCGAGCCGGAGGCTCGCGCGAGTGTCTGCACGAGCACATCGTCGCAGTGCGTGCGCAGCGCCTCGCCCAGCCGGCGTATGTCGGCCTGTGACGTGCCCGCCGAGGAAGCGCCCGCCGCGGCCGGCGCGCTCACATCGTTGACCGTCGGCGCGTGACTGCGGCGCGCACTTGCACGGTCCTGTCTGGTGAGGAGCTTCGTGGGGCGGGGCGTCATGCATCAAGCGCGTCGGTCTGCAGCGCAGACAACTTGAGCTTCCGCGCGCCCGATCGGCGACTCTTGCGCGCGGCGAGTGGCCGTGGCTTGACAACACAGCCGCAAATGCTGCCGTCTCGTCATGCCGGGCGGCGAACAGCCTAGCCGGCTGTTTCGTCCAGCCGCAGGACCCCAGCCGACTCGACGCCGTTGAGCGCGCGCATCGCGGGGACGAGCTCGCTGGTCACCAGCCCATGCTCGTCGGTCAGCTCGTCGATGATCTGAAACGAGCGTGCGATGCGCTGCGGTGAATCGATCGTGACGGTCGCCACAGGCACGTGGCGGTGGATCTGCAGGAGCCGGTCGCCGTGCGGAGGCCGGACGCCGTGAAAGCCCCACACTCCGGTGAGCGACGTGACGCCGGCGGCTTCTGAGGTCCGCAGGCGCCGGACGATCTCCAGATGCAGCGGCCGTCCGCGGTGCCTTGCGTCGTGTGGGCTGTAGACGGTCAGCTTCTGTGACAGCCCCGCGCGGCGCTCGTCGTCGGTCAGCGCCCGGGGTTGTGCCAGCAGGCGCCCACCGCGCTTGCAGACAAGCGCGCGCTCGCGCAGGATCACCGGGTCGCGCAGCACCCGGTGAAGCTCTGTCAGCGCCGTCGCGACGGGCTCGCGCGGCCCCACGCACTCGATCATCAACGGCACGTCAGCGTTGCGCGAGAAGAAGCGCGCTCGCATGCGCCGACCACCGCGCAGGCCGTCGACGCCGAGCAGCACGCTTGCTCCGTCCAAGCCAAGGCGGTGCAGCATGTCGCAGATGGCCACGAAAGCGGGCCGGTCGCCGACACGCTCGCCACGACCCACCCACACCGTCAGCTTTGCCGCCTCCTCGCGCCGGCCATCGACCAACTCGCCGTGGTCGTCCGATGAGAGCACGCGCGCGCGCTCCAGCGTGATCAGGCCTCGGCGTTTGACCGCCAGCACGCGCTGCAGCAGCGCCTCGACCTCGGTGTGGCGGTGAAGCGCGATCGAAACGACCGGCAGATCCTCCGACAGCGACAGCAGCCTGTCGGTGTGCACGTGATGCAGGCGCCCGAAACCCTCGGTTGCGCGCAGCAGGATGCTCGCGTGCACCCTCTGCTCGGCGTATATGTCGAGCAGCTCGTCGGCGAGCAATCGCCGCGCGACGCGGTCACGCTCGCCGAAGTAGCTCGTCACCTTCACGAGCCGTTGGCTCATACGTGCGCTCCGATGCTGCGCCCCAGCGCGGCGGCGCCGACGCCGACCAGCAGGCTGAGCAGGACGTTCGCGGCCGCCACGCGCGCGCGGGCGTCCTCGGCGAGTCGCTGCGTCTCGAGCATCCACGTCGAAAAGGTCGTGTAGGAGCCGAGCGTCGCCGTGCCGGCGAGCACCAGCGCGTCGGCGGTGACGCTCAGGCCGGCGAGCAGTCCCAGCAGCAGCGAGCCGCTCGTGTTGACCGCGAGCGTCCCCAGCGGAAAGTCGCCGCGCGCACGTGCGGAGATCAACGCGTCCAGCAGGAAGCGTGCGCTGGCGCCCGCACCGCCGAGCAGCGCGACTGCCAGCCACGTCCACCCACTCATGCGATCACCCGCACGCGCCGTACGAGCGCCGTCGCCGCGCAGATCGCCAGATAGCCGGCAGCCACGCTGCACAGCGCATAGGCGCCCGCCAGGCCATAGCGGTGGCGGTCGACCATCTGCACGATCTCCAGCTGCATCGTCGAGAACGTCGTATACGCGCCACACAGACCCGTGCCCAGCAGCGGTCGCCGGTAGGTCGACAGCGCCAGGCGCTCCTGCAGCCGCGTGGCGAGATAGGCCAGCGCGAACGAGCCGCTGACGTTGATCGCAAACGTCGTCCATGGCCAATCGCCCACCGGCGTGGACAATGTGCGCCCGAGCCATACACGCAGCAGCGACCCCGCCATGCCGCCGAGGAAGATCGCGGCGATCTCACGTCTGTCCAGATGCGGCATGTGTCCGGCTGCTCCTCTCGCGGCTGGCGAAGACTTCGCGAAAGGGGCCATCAGCCCTTGTGTCGAGCGGGCGGTCCGGAGATCCCGGCCTGGGCGATCTCGCGTCAGGGCTCCATCTGACCGGCCCAACCTAGCGCACGCGGGCATATCGGGCGCGGGCTGCAAGCGGCCGACCGGCAACCCTCGACGGTTGCCGGTCGGTCAATCCCCTGCGCGCCGGCGGGCACGACACACATCCGCGGGCCCGCGCGAGCTCAAGACGACTACGCGGCGCCGCCGAGCGCGCCGCTCGGCACGTATCTGCCTCCGTCGCCGCGCGCGAGCAGGCCGAGCACCTCCAACTCGCTCAACGCCTGCAGCAGCTCACCGGGCTCGCCGCCGCCAATCAGCTTGTGCGGCGTGTCCAGACCCGCCGCGACGCTGTCGAGCACCGCTCGCAGCCGCGGCTCAAGGCCGTCGAGCTCACCATCGCCCCGTTCGGCCGGACGTCCGGTAACGCAGAGCAGATCGAGCACATCGCCCGCTCCTCTGACCAAGCTCGCCCCCTCTCGCAACAGGACATGGGCGCCGGATGAGGCCCGTGAGGTGACGCGGCCGGGGACCGCTGCGACGGTTCTGCCCAGCGTGTGTGCGATGTGCGCACCGGCCAGCTCGTGCTCGCTGTCCTCCGCCTCCACGATGACCGTCAACGGCGCAAGCGCCGCGACGATGCGCACCGCGGCGGCGGTGCTCCAGCGCCGCCGGGGGCTGCCGCACGGCAGCTCACTGACGGCCACGCCGACACGCTGCATCCGCGCCAGCAGGGATCGCTGGCGAGCCGGGGGCGCCACGTCCACTCCGCTTGGCAGCACAGCCAGCGCCGCGCCCGTCTGCAGGGCGCCGTCTTGCCCGGCCTGCGTGATCCCATCGGCCAGCTCGCCGACGACTGTGACGCCGCTCGCCGCCAGCCCGCGTGCGAGCGCTCCAGCCATCTCGATCCCGTAGTCGGTGGGCTTTCGGGCGCCAACGATCGCGACCATCGGGTGCGTGGTGAGCCGGGACAGCCGCGACAGATCGCCGCTCGCGAACAGCATCGCGGGCGCCAGTGCGCCGCGCAGCGTCGGTGGGTAGCGACCGTCGTGTCTGCAGATCTCCACGACGCCGACCGCTGGCGTCAGCTCGCTCGGCGAAAAGTGCGCATGACGCGAGTGCAGCTCCGACCGTCGCCTGCCCGCGAGCGCCTCGATCAACTTCTCATCCGGCAAGGCCAGAAGATCCACCAGTCGTTCTGGCGAGCTGCAGATGAAGTCCAGCGGCCCGCTCAGCTGCGCCAGCAGCCAACTGCGCCGCAGGCAGTTCGTGCACGCGGCGTGAGCAGCCGGTCGGCGATCCGCGAAGCTCATGCCACTCGTCGGCCCGCGACGCCCGCGTCGCCGCGCAAGGCGAGCGCCGAGCCGAGGTCACACGCGCGAATCCGTGGACTGTCGTCAAGGTCGGCGATCGTGCGGGCCACGCGCAGAACGCGATGCTGACCGCGCGCGCTCAGCATCCCGCGCTCGCCCGCCGCTCGAAGCAATGCGTCGCCGCGTCCGTCGAGACGTATGTGCCTGCGCAGCATCGCCGCGTCCATGTGCGCGTTCAGCGCCGCGCCGTCGTCGCGCAGGCGGGCAGCCTGACGTTCGCGCGCCGCCGTCACCAACTCGCGAGCGCGCGACGAGGTGATCGTCGCGGGCGCGTCAAGCTCGCGTGCGCCGTCCAGATCGAGCTGAGCCAGCAGGTCGATGCGATCCAGCAGCGGGCCACTCAGCCGCCGCCGGTGTCGTGCGAGCTCGGCTTCGCTGCAGTCGCAGCGCTCGCCGACGCCCGCGTAACCACAGGGACAGGGATTGGTGGCCGCCAGCAGCATGAAGCGCGACGGGTGGATCGTCGAGTGGCGGGCTCTGACGATCGCCACGCGACCGTCCTCCAACGGCTGGCGCAGCGCCTCCAGCACCGGGCGCGCGAACTCGGAGAGCTCGTCCAGGAACAGCACGCCGTTGTGAGCCAGCGCCACCTCGCCGAGCGACCCGCGCAGTGCGCCGCCGATCAGGCCGGCCGTCGTAATCGAGTGATGTGGCGCTCGCCACGGGCGCTGGGTGACCAGCTCGCCGGCGATCGAGTCCACGACGCCGCGTATGCGCGTCACCTCGATCGCCTCCGCTCGGCTGAGCGGCGGCAGGATCGAGACGATCCGTTGGGCGAGCATCGTCTTGCCCGTTCCCGGAGGGCCGCTGAGCAGGCAGTTGTGCCCGCCGGCCGCCGCGGTGACCAGCGCTCTCACCGCATGGTGCTGTCCGCGCACATCGCTCAGGTCGGGCCCGGCCGTGCGACCCGGGCCTGGCGCGCGCGCAGATGCGGGCGCGGCGTCCGGCTCGCCCCCGCGGAGCACCCGAACCGCGCTGCTCAGGC
>DATHJQ010000090.1:0-6317 GCA_035286505.1 Solirubrobacteraceae bacterium
CGAAGGAGCGGGATGAGACCGAGCAAGCGCCTGGAGCGCATACCGCCGTACGCGTTCGCCGAGCTCGAGCGAAAGGTCGCCGAGAAGCGCGCGGCCGGCGTGGACGTCATCAGCCTGGGCATCGGCGACCCCGACCGCCCAACCCCCGCCCTGATCGTCGAGGCGATGCAGGAGGCGGTAACCGAGCCCGAGACCCATCAGTACCCGTCAAATCGCGGCCGCGAGGACTTCCGTGGCGCCGTGCGCGACTTCTACGCCCGACGCTTCGACGTCGCGCTGGACCCCGAGCGCGAGATCATCCCGGCGATCGGCGCCAAGGAGGCGATCTTCAACCTCAACCTCGCCTTCCTCGATCCCGGCGACTACGCGCTGGCAGCCGACCCCGGCTATCCCGTCTACACGGGCGGGCCATGGCTGGCGGGCGCGGAGCCGGTGCTGATGGCGCTCGAGCCCGAGCTCGGCTTCGTACCGGACCTCGGCGCGATCGACGAGGACGTCGCACGGCGGGCCAAGCTGATGTACCTCAACTACCCCAACAACCCGACCGGGGCGCTGGCGCCGGAGGGGTTCTTTCAGCGCGTCGTGGACTTCGCTCGCGCCTACGAGATCCTCGTCGTGCACGACAACTCCTACTCGGAGATCGCCTTCGACGGCTATCGACCCCCATCGTTCCTGGCGACGCCGGGCGCCAAGGAGGTCGGCATCGAGGTCTTCTCGCTGTCCAAGGGCTACAACATGACCGGCTGGCGCTGCGCGGTGCTGGTCGGAAACGCCGAGGCGCTCCACACATACTGGCGACTGAAGACGAACGTCGACTCGGGACTGTTCGACGCGGTTCAGCTCGCCGGCATCGCGGCGCTGTCACCGCAGGCCGACGAGGAGGTCGCGTCGATGACCGAGCTCTACCGGCGCAGGCGCGATCTGGTGTGCGACGCGCTGCGCAGGATCGGCGTCGACGTGCATCCACCGCACGCCACCATCTATGTCTGGGCGCCGGTCCCCAAGGGCTATGAGAGCTCGACGGCCTACTGCGAGCACGTGCTCGAGCGGGCCGGCGTGGTGATCACGCCGGGCGCCGTCTACGGGCCGGCCGGCGAGGGTTGGTTTCGCATCTCGCTGACGACGCCCGACGAGCGGCTGCTGGAGGCGGTGCAGCGCCTCGGCGCGCTCGCGCAGTGATCGCACGCCCGCTCGAAACGCCGTCTAGACTGGATGGCAGATGCAGAGAACCGATCGGAGATCGGCCAGCAACGGCCGGACAGCGCCGACGCAGCCGTCGCGCAACGGCCACAGCCCAGACGAGCAGGCGCCGCGCGCGCGCCAGCGCGCGTTCTGCGTCGCGGCGCTGCCCAAGGGCGAGGACGACCTCGCCGAGCTCGCGGAGCTCCTGCGCACCGCCGGCGTTGGCGTCGTGGGTGAGATGGTCCAGCAGCGCGAGCAGCCGCACCCCAACACCTACCTCGGCCCGGGCAAGGTCGCCGAGGCCAAGGCGGCGGCGAAGGCTGCCGACGCGAACCTGATCGCCTGCGACGACGAGCTGACCGCCCGCCAGGAGCGCAACCTGGAGGAGGCCGTCGGCCTGCCCGTCGTCGATCGCACGACGGTCATCCTCGACATCTTCGCCTCGCACGCCGGCAGCGCCGAGGGCAAGCTGCAGGTCGAGCTGGCGCAGCTGGAATACAACCTCGCTCGCATGCGCGGGCTGTGGAGCCATCTCGAGCGACTCGGCGGGGGCATTGGCACGCGTGGACCGGGCGAGACGCAGATAGAGACCGACCGCCGCCTCGCGCGCGATCGCATCGCGGCGCTGCGCCGGCGCCTGGAGCACGTAAAGGGCACGCGCGCCGTGCAGCGCGCCGAGCGCGAGCGCGCGTCGCTGCCGACGATCGCGCTGGTCGGCTACACCAACGCGGGCAAGTCCACGCTGCTCAACGCGCTCACGGGCTCCGAGGTGGGCGTGCGCGACCGGCTCTTTCACACGCTCGACCCGACCACGCGCGAGCTTCGCCTGAGTGGCAGGACGCACCTGTTCACCGACACAGTCGGCTTCATCTCAAAGCTTCCCCACCAGCTCGTCGACGCCTTCGCGGCGACGCTGGAGGAGACGCGCCGGGCGGACCTGCTCGCGCACGTGCTCGACGCCTCGGCGCCCGAGGAGCAGGCTGAAGTCATGCGCCAGGCCGTCGAGCAGACGCTCGAGGAGATCGGCGCCGGCGATCGGCCGAGGCTGCTCGTGCTCAACAAGGCCGACCTGCTGGACTCCGAGGCGCGCGACGAGCTGCGCCTGCGCCACCCCGACGCGGTGCTCGTCAGCGCAGCCAGCGGCGAAGGCCTGGAGCAGCTCGGCGAGCGCATCGAGCGCGAGCTGGCGCACACGCTGCGCCAGCTGGACCTGCTGGTGCCCTATGCCGACGGTGGCAGCCTCGCCGAGCTGCACGACCTCGCCGGCGACGTCAGCCGCGAGGACACGCCCGATGGCGTTCGCGTGCGCGCACTGATCCCCGCGCGTCTGGCACAGCGCTTCGAGCGCTTCGCGATCGCTCCCGGCCGGGCCTCCGGAGTCCCCGCGAGCTAGCGCTCGTCGCCGCTGCCTGACAGCACTCCGCGGCGCTGGCGCGAGAGCAGCTTGTCGAGGTTGGTCTGTGCGACCTCGTCCAGGTCGAGCTCCAGCTCGCTGGCGAGCTGCGCGACATACCAGAGCACGTCGCCGAGCTCCTTGGCCATCTGCTCGCGCCGCTGTGGGCTGACCTCTCCCGCGTCGTCGCGGATCGCCTTCTTTGCGTGCTCGGCGACCTCGCCGGCCTCGCCGGCCAGGCCGAGTGCGGGGTATGCCAGCCAGGCCTCGCGCGGGTACTCCGCGGTGCGGCGCGACACGCGCTGATACTGCGACAGCTCCACGGCGTCGATCCTAGAAGCCCGTGTCATGGTGGGAATCGCCGCCTGGCGCAGTTTGCGGAGATCGCCCGTCCGCTACAGGCCTGCGGCCCGACGGGCGCTCAGATGAGCCTCGTCCTCCAGGCGATCGTCCAGCGGCGCGAGGGCGGCCATGTCGAGGCGCAGAGCACGGGCGATCAGCCAGTCGGCGAACCACGCGTTCTTCGGGAGCAGCGGCCCGTGCAGGTAGGTGCCGATCGTGTTGCCCTGTCGCGCGCCCTCGTAGCCGCTGCGCCCGTCGTTGCCCAGGCCACGCAGCACGCGCCCGAGCGGTTTTGCCCGCTCACCGAGCGCCGTGCGGCCGCCGTGGTTCTCAAAGCCGGCGAGCACGCGGCCCGAGCGCTCGTCGTCGGCGTCGCCGAGACGCACCTCGATGGCGACGTTGCCGATCAGGCGGCGGTCGTGCACGCGCGCTGTGCTCACGTCGAGCAGGCCGACTCCCTCGATCGTCTGCCCACCCAGCGTGTAGGAGTGCCCGAGCAGCTGATAGCCGCCGCACACCCCGAGCACCACCGCGTTGCGCGCGGCGGCGCGGTGTAGCGCGGCGCTCTTGCTCTCGATCAGATCCTCCGCGCACAGTCGCTGGTCGCGGTCCTGGCCGCCGCCGAGATAGAACAGGTCGTGGGCGTCGGCGTCCATGGGCTCGCCCAAGCCGCTGGCGGTCAGCTCGAAGCCGAGCCCGCGCCAGCGACAGCGACGCTCGAGCATCAGCAGGTTGCCGCGATCGGCATAGATGTTCATGAGATCCGGGTACAGCGCGCAGACGCGCAGCGTCGCCGTCCCCGGCGCCGTCGCTCCCGCGTCAGACACCGAGCACCACCACGACGCTGCCGACGTGCTCGTCGGTGGCCGGGATCTCATGGCGCGCCAGCGGACGCAGGCCGGACCTGCGCGCATCGCGCTCGAGGTCATCTGCGCTGATGCGGTCGAGCTCGATCACGTCACGCTCGGGAGGGGGAGCGACTTCAGACGCCGCTTGCGAAGGACCGTCCGCCGCGCTCGGCGGATCGGCCAGCACGCGCCGCTCGCGTTCGATCACGATGCTCTCGGCGAGCTCGCTGACGCGAATCGCCCGGCTCAGGTAGAGCAGCCCGTCGACGTGCGCACGCTCGGCCGCCGGCCCGACCGTGCCGTCGGAGCAGTCAAACGGCTCCACGGCGCAGAGGATCGCGCAGGCGATCCGCGCTCCGGGTCGCAGGTGTTCGCGCGCACGGTCGAGGAACGCGACCCGTCCCTCGACGCCGCCGAGCAGCTGGATCGTCTGCATCGGTGCCACGCACAGCGCGAAGTCGCGCCGCGCCAGAGCGAACGTGCGCGCATCGGCGCAGACGCTCTCGACCTCCAGGCCGCGCGTCGCCGCACGCTCGCTCAATGCCGCGAGCAACAGCGGGTCCAGATCGAGCGCCGTGACCGCGTGCCCGGCTGCGAGCAGGTCGAGCGAGACGCGGCCACTGCCGGCGCCGACGTCGAGGATCGGGCCGTCGGGATGCGCAGCGAGCTCCCGCCACAACGCCAGGTCCGCGCGGTAGCCGCCGCACTCCAGGTCATGCCAAACGACGCGTGCCGGGGTGCGCGATGGAGCCTGCACGGCGCTCGCGCGCCCGCGAGGCTCGTCTAGGACCACGAGCTGCTCACCTCTCCACGCGCCACGAGCAGCTCGCGCAGCGAGAGCATGGCGGTATAGGTGGGCAGGGCATAGAGCGGCGCGCTGTCGTGGCGATCGGCGGCCGCCGCGTCAAGCGCCGCGCGCAGGTCGGTCTGGACGCGAATGCGCGCGGGCTCCACGCCGGCGTACTTCATGCGCACGGCCAGCTCGGCGGCGCGGCTGCCGCTGCAGGTGAAGCTGCGGATGCGCCTTGCCAGCAGCTCGAAGTCGGCGTCCCAGATCCACGAGACGTCACGCCCGTCGGCGATCTTGTCGTTGAGCACCCCCAGCACGTCGTGCTCGCCGGGCTCCAGCGCCAGCGTGCGCAGCACCTCGTTGGCGCCGGCCGGGTTCTTGACCAGCAGAATGCGCAGCTCACGCGCAGCCGCCGCGGCGGCGTCGCTCGCACCTTCGCGCGCGGGCAGCAACATGACCGTCTCTGCGCGACCGAAGGCCGCCCGGGTACCCTCCAGCCCGGCGACGATCTGTGCCAGAGGAATCTCCAGGGCGCTCGCCAGCGCCGCGGCGCCGAGGGCGTTGTAGACGTTGTACAGCCCCGGCAGCGCGAGGCGCACCGGCGCCCGACCCACTGGCGTCTGCAGCACGAAGCTCGCGCTGCGCACCCCGTGCAGCGCGACATCGCTGGCGGTCACCGTCGGGGCGGGCCGGCGCTGTCCACAGCTGGGGCAGTGGTAGTGCCCGAGATGGCCGAGATAGATCGTCTCGAACACGTATGGAGCACCACAGCGACGACAGTGCTTGGCGTCGGCCGCGTGCGCCATGCCGCCCAGCGCCAGCGAGTCGTCGTCCACGCCGTAGTAGAGGGCGCCGACGCGATCGCGTCCGAGGTCGGCGATCAGCGGATCGTCCGCATTGAGCACGAGCCGCTCGGCCGCGACGTGGTTGGCCCAGCGCTCGGCGACCGTCTCCAGCTCGCCGTAGCGGTCGAGCTGGTCGCGAAACAGGTTGCCCAGCAGTATCGCCCGAGGTCGAAGCTGTGCGGCGACGGCGTCCAGCCACAGCTCGTCAACCTCGAACAGGCCGAGCTCGCCGGTGATCGCGCCGCGCGGGCGCGTCGCGGTGAGCAGCGCGGTCGCGATGCCGCTGGCCATGTTCGCGCCGGCTGCGTTGTGCACGAGCGCCACTCCGGCGCCCTCGAGAATGCCCGCGGCCATGGCCGTGGTCGTCGTCTTGCCGTTGGTCGCCGAGACCAGCACGCTGCCAGCTGGCAGGCGCGAGCCGAGCGCCGCGATCGCCTTGCCGTCGAGCCCGAGCAGCACCTTGCCGGGCACGCTCGTCGCGCCGCCGCCGCGCAGCCGCGCGAGCGTCGCCACCGCCCGCGCGATCGCGAGCTTGGCCGCCAGCGCGCCGGCCATCAGCGACCGTCCGCAGGCGGAGCGGAGGGCGGGGCGGCGTCGTCCGCGATGGCCCGGGCCGAGGGCGCAGAACGGTCGCTGGAGAGGGGGGAGGGGGTCTCGGAAAAGGCCGCACTTGCAGGGGCGCGCCGGGGAACGAGCACGGTGACGGCGCCCGCCACCGCGCGCACGCTGAGCGGCAGCTCGCCGATCGGATCGCCGTCGGCGTACATCGTGAACGGGCGGTCGCAGCTGATGGAGACCTCGCGGGCGCGAAACACGTGCACGCTCGGCTGGTTTACGTGGGTCCCCTTGAAGACGTTCGGCAGGATCTTCGTCAGGAAGGCGAGCTTGCCGATGCTCTCCAGGACCATGACCTCGAG